>NZ_JBEYTM010000005.1:0-255155 GCF_040643055.1 Streptomyces sp. NPDC047515 | reverse complement strand
GACTCCAGAACCCTGAAGCCAGAATGATCAAGAGATCGCAGAGTGGCTCACTTTTCATCCGCCGCCCGTGGTATCCATTTCACCCGTTGCCGACACACGCATCAGCCGAACATCAGGCTCGGGATTATCCCCATGGGGGTCCACTTCACTTCCGGAGCCTTGAATACGTTCACAGTCTATGACGACACCTTGGCGACGGCTGAGCTGGACCTAGGCGCAATCGTGTTTCGCGACAGTCGAGACGTAAAGGATCTGATCCGGCGCTTCACCGACTACGAGGATTATGCGCTTTTCGGTGAGCAGGCCAGGGGGTACCTGGAAGCCTGGGCCGAAGACTGCCGCAGGTGATCTTCATTCAACAACGCGAATAACTTGCCGTATTGCTCCGTAACTCGGGGATCATCTTTCCTGCTACGAGCTACGGGAGGCACGACGGCATGGCAAAAGGATCGCAGCAGGAAGCACCGTGGAAGCCTGGCACGGCCGTATTCGACAGCACCAGTCACCTGGTCGGCGTCATCCAGGACCAGCGCGGGCCCATACTCACCCTGGTTCGCCAGCCGGTGCCGAGATCTTCACCCGCTACGACGAACGCTTCGAGGACGCCCGTGGCTGATCGTCGCGGGCATCGAGGGACGGTACGGGTGCGCTGAAAGGGCTCGTACCAGCGGGGTCGGTGTGCAGTTTCCCGTTCCGACAGGGCGAGTTCATCCGGTGTCCGTACAGCTTTCCTAGCGTGTCGTGGAACCGAACACGCGCGCCGAGCATCCGCCCCGCTCCGACGGGGCGGGGCACACCGCGGGCGCGCTGCGGTGACCGCACACCCGGATACGCCCCCTCCCCCCACGGGCACCAGACGCTTGGAGCGCCATGAGAGAAGCCCGCACCCGTTGGCCACGGCAGCGTGACGCGGCCCCGCCCGAGGGCGTCACGTCGCAGTTCGCCACCGTCGCCCCGACCGACCTGGACGTGTGTCTGCGTGCCTGCGCCGCACACAGCGCCAAGCTGGTGGCGGGACTCGACCGGCGGCGCACGGCGCTCGCGGAGGCACTGCGGCACCTGCTGGCCGTGCACGCCGCGGCACAGTCCACGCAGCCCGCGCCCGCCACGTCCCCGATCTCGCTGATCCGGCGCCCCGGGAAGACCGGGACGGGCGCCGCCGCGGCCCTCGTGGACGAGCTGCTCGACCCGCTGCTCACGGTCGGCAACAAGGCGCTGGACTGCGGCTACGAGGACGAGCTCAGGCTCGCGGTCCTCATCGGGGACACCGTGCTGACCCAGCGCAGGCGTTCGCGGGCCGGCTGGCGGCTGCGGGCCCGGACGCTGGAGGCGATGGGCGCGGAGGCCGCCGCCATCGCGGCGTACGAGCGCTACCTCGAACTCACCGACGACGACGGCTTCGGCGTCGCGGCCAAGGTCGTCGGCCTGCGGCTGGGCGAGGACCGCCGGCACGAGCTGCTGCGCGGGCTGGAGCGCGACTGCCCCGAGGCCGCGGCGTTCGCCGTCCGGCCCGTCACCGAGTCCTGGGCCGAGGGCCTCGCGCTCCAGGCGAGCGGCGACTGGGACGGGGCGCGGTCCCGGCTGATCGGCGCCCTGCTCGCGCAGGAGCAGGGCGGCGCCCCGGTGACCGAGCTCCAGGACGCCACGTCCCAGTACCTCGACCTGGCCATGGAGGCGGCCGGGACGGACCCGGACGCCGTGGCCGGACTCGCCGGACTCGTCGCGCTCTACGCCGAGCAGCGCAGAAGCCGCATGCGGGGCCCGGTCGAGGACCCCACCTTCGGCGGCGTCCAGTGGACCACGGTCGGCGAGTTCCGTAACCGGATAGCCGGCAAGTCGATCTGCCTCATAGCCAACTCCCAGCGTGTCGGCGGCAGTTCGATGGGTGCCGAGATCGACGGCTACGACTTGGTCGTCCGCTTCAACTCGTACCGGATCGACCCGGCGGCGACCGGACGGCGCACCGACATCCACGCCACCATCCACAAGCACGGCTTCAACTGGGACCAGAAGGTGCACACCCGGGTGGTCTTCGGCGGGGTCTCCGGCGACTGGAAGTACTCCCTGCGCAACCGCCTCGTCCCGGGCGCCCAGCAGTACCTGGGCGACGAGTCGCTGCGCTGGCCGCTGCGGGACATCGGGCGCGTCGGCGCCGACGTCTGGCCCGCCATCCCCACCACCGGTTTCAACATGCTGTGGCTCCTCGACCACCTCGACGTCAGCAGCCGGATCGACCTGATCGGCTTCGACTTCTACGAGAGCGGCGCCTACCGGCTGCCCGGTGCGATGCGGATGCCCATCACGTCCGTGCACGAGTACACCAGCGAGAAGGCCTGGGTCATGGAACACGCCCAGAGCGTCACCGACATGAGGATCCGACTGCGATGACGACGCCCGCCACGACCCTTCCCGACACGGCGCTCCACGCGTCGCCCGCCCCCGCGAACGCCCTCACCGGCAAGCGCCGGGTCGCCTTCGCGAGCTTCGTCGACGAGAACTACCTGCCCGGGTTCCTCGCCCTGCTGCGCAGCCTCGCACTCTCCAACCCGAACGTCTGCGAGGACTTCCTCGTCCTGCACGACGGACTGCGCCCCGCCTCCGTCGCGCAGATCCGGGCGCTGCACCCGCGCGTGGACTTCCGCCGGGTCGACGCCGCACACTACGACTCGTACGCCAAGGGCGATCAGGACAACTACCTGGTGCGCAAGGCCTACTTCATCCTCGACATCTTCCGGGTGCGCGACTACGACACCGTCATCACCCTGGACACCGACATGGTGGTCCTCGGTGATCTCGGTGAGCTGCTGAAGCTGCGCGACGGACTGGCCGCGGTGCCGCAGTTCTTCTACGGGCAGCACAAGCTCAACAGCGGACTGCTGGTCATCCAGCGCGAGTATCTGAGCGACACGTTCTGCGCGAAGATCGACGAGGTCGGACGGGCCGGTACGTACGAGCTCGACAAGCACGACCAGGGCATCCTCAACGCCGTGCTCGACGGTGACTTCGTGCAGCTCGACGCCCGCTACAACTTCGTCAAGCGACGGCTCTCCGGCGACCTGCCGGTCCCCGACTCGACCGCGATCCTGCACTTCACCGGGCGGCACAAGCCCTGGCAGGGAGGCGAGTCCGGGTATCGCGAGGCCGAGGACCGCTGGCACGAATTCGAGCTGTCCGACGCCGAGTTCCACGCCGCGTACCTGGCGCTGCCCGGCGCCAAGCACCACGACCTGCTGGTCCACTACGGCACCCCGCACGTGCGGCGCACCGGCTCACCGGAGGCCGCCCGCAAGGTCGCCGCCGCCCACATCGCGGCCGGTGAGTACCAGGAGGCGGCCGACCTGCTGGGCGGGGTACGGATACCCGTCGACGAGGCCTGGCCGCACGAGGTGCTCGGCCACGCCCTGATGAGCGTCTCGCGCTACGAGGAGGCCCGGGTCCGGCTCCTGCTCGCCACCGCGGCACCCAACCGGGCCGCGACCGCCTTCGGGCGCCTCGCCCAGATCGCCTGGATCCACGGTGACGACAACGCGGCGGCCGACTACGCCCTGAAGGGCCTCGGCGTCGACCCGACGCACCGCGCGAACCGGCTGATGCACCTGCGGGCCACGGACGCGCCCGCACCCGTGGAGGGCCCCGCCTCCGGTCAACTCGCCCATGTCGCCTTCTACATGGACCGGCAGGGCAACGCCGGCGACAAGCTGCTGCCCGAGAGCGTACGGCTGGCCTTCGGCCCGGACACCGGCCCGCAGCGCTGGCACTCGATCCACGCCCACCGGCTCTTCGACGAGGCCGCGCTGGAGCGGGTCAACGAGCGCCGCGGACTGGTCATCGGCGGCGGCGGCCTCTTCATCCCGGACACCGCGCCCAACGGCAACAGCGGCTGGCAGTGGAACGTCCCGGACGAGCTGCTCGACCGGATCGACGTACCCGTCATGGTGTACGCGGTCGGCTTCAACGCCTTCGACGGCCAGGCCTACGGCCACGGCCGGGACCGGTTCCTCTCCTCGCTGCGCAAGCTGGTGGAGCGCGCCTCGTTCTTCGGGCTGCGCAACCACGGCTCCATCGCGAAGGTCCGGGAGCTGCTGCCCGCCTCGCTCCACGACAAGGTGCGCTTCCAGCCCTGCCCGACGACGGTGACCAGACAACTGGTGGACGGCTGGACGGACCCGGAGCGGCGCGAGGACACCGTGCTGGTCAACGCCGCGTACGACCGGTCCGGGCTCCGCTTCGGCCATGACTACGGGCACTTCCTGGGCGAGATGGCCACCGCGGTGCGGGCGCTCGGCGAGCGGGCCGAGGTGAAGTGCGTCGCCCACTCGCTGGACGACGAGCGGATCGCCTTCGACCTGCGGCGCGAGCACGGGATCGCGCTGCCGGTGATCCCGATGTACGACTTCGACAACGACGCGATCCGGGACACCTACGCCCGTACGAAGCTGGTCATCGGGATGCGCGGGCACGCGGGCATGATCCCGTTCGGCTGCGGCACGCCGATCATCAGCCTGATCTCGCACCCGAAGATGGCGTACTTCCTCGCCGACATCGAGCGCCCGGAGTGGGGGATCTCGGTCCACGACCGGCACCTCGGGGCCCGGCTCGCCGAGCGTGCGGCCGGACTGCTGGACGACCACGCCGCGACCGTCGCCGATGTGCACGGCCGGCAGCAGGAGCTGTGGAAGGTCACCGAGGCGAACGCGGCCGATCTGCGGGTGATCCGGGGCGGCGTGCGCGACTGACGTCAGGACGCGGGGAAGCCCGAGGGCGCCGGACGGGATCGGCACGAACCCGCCCGGCGCCCGGGGCCGGCCAGGGTCTCTCGCTCGGATCACGCCCGGCTCGCGTGCCCCGGGCGCCTGGCGCCTACTGCCGCACCACGCGCCGCCGCACCGACCGTGCCACCCTGCGCACCACCGCGTTGCGCGGCAGGAACGCGAGCTGCGCCGGTACCGCCCCCGGCAGCGCCAGCGACGTGAGCCGCTTGCGCTTGAAGTACCGCCAGGTCGTCGCGTCCAGGTGCGCGGACAGATACCGTTCGGCGGCCGGGCGCAGCCCCGGGTGGATCTTCGGCTGCATCGCGAACCCGACGGCGGTGACCAGCCCGGTCAGATCCGTCAGGTCGGCCGGGTCGGCCGCGGCCCCCGCCCGCTCGACGGCCGCCCGGTCCGTCACCTCCGGCACCAGCGCGTCGACGAGCGTGACCGGGACGCGGTTGCTGTTCTCGTACGGGGCGAGCCGGTCCAGCAGCATCCCGGTGCCGACCCGGGCCACCGGCAGTCCGTAGAACGCCGACGCGGTGAGCAGCGCGGTCGAGAAGCAGCCGACGACCAGCGCGGGCCGCATCCGCTGATAGAGCACCTCGGCGAGGACCGGGGCGGTGAGCACCCCCGCGTCCAGCACCGTCAGCTCGGCGCCGAGTTTCTCGGCCTCCGCGCCCATCGCGCGCGACCACTGCGCCGGGGCCGTGGGGTGCGGTTTGAAGACGAGGCGGGTGTGGCCGAGGGCCACCGCGCCGCGCATCATCCGCAGATGCAGGTCCTCCTCCTCGGCCGCGCTGATCAGGCCGAGCGCGGAGAGGTACTGGCCGAGCAGCAGGGCGGGGGCCTCCACGGACGGCACACCGTCCTGCACCCCGGGCGCGTCCGCGAGCTCACCGAGCACCTTGAGGAACGCCTCGGTCGGCACGATCTGCGGCCGCACCCCGAACTCCGTGAGCAGCAACGGCTTCAGGTCGGGCACCAGGTCGAGATGGAGCAGCCGGCGCACCCGCGTACCGACCAGGGGGTCGATCTTGTTGCGGGTGGGGCCGTAGCTCATCAGCCCGTCCGCGTAGACGTCGACCGGTGCGCCGGTGAAGATCTGGGCGACGGCCATCGCGGGGTTGACCTGGATCGACTCGACCGCCAGCTCGATGTTGTCGTCGCCCAGCCCCCAGGCCAGGCGCAGATGCCGCTCCCACAGGGGTACGTCGTCGGGGCGCGGCGCCCAGCCGCCGGGGTGGAAGGGCGCGATCGTCGTGTTCCACGACACGACGTCGTCGAAACGGCCGCGCAGCGCGTCGAACCCGGGCATCGCGTCGACGGCGGGCGTCGTCTCCGGAACGGCCGCGTTGTTCGAGACGAGCAGGATGCGGCGGTCCGCCGCCGGGAAGCAGCCGGCGTCGAGGGCGGCGGCGAGCGTGGCGGTGCCGTAGAGGGTGGACGCGAAGAAGATCTGTGTGGTGCGGGACCGGGCGCCGTTCACGCTGCCGCCACCTCCTTGGCACCCGCGGCGGCCGGACGGCGCCGCAGCCGGCGCAGCAGCGAGGCGCGCTGCACGTCCATCGAGTCGAGGGCCTCGTCGAGCACCCGCTGCGGCATTCGCCGCAGCGCGGCTCCACTCATCGACTTCAGTGTGCGGGCCACCGAGGGTTCGAACCTTTCGATCGAGCTCATGTGGTGAGAAATGATCGCGCAATAGGTACGGACCGCTTTCGGCAGCAGTGCCTGTGCGTCGCGGTCCTCGGCCGTTTCCCGAATGACCTGGTCGAATGAGCGAATGAAATCGAGCTGGCGTACGTCGCCGATCTGGGTGAGCGAAGAGGCGACCCCGCGCCGGTAAAAGATTCCGAGAAGTCCGAGCACCGCAAAAGAATCGGCCTCGCGGTGCAGCCGCCAGATCCACGGACGGTCCTCCGCGGTGCGCAGACCGTCCGTGAAATGCAGCAGTCCGCGGTCCAGGAGACGCCGGTGGTACAGCCCGGCCCAGGCGTACGGATAGTCGACCGAGGTGGTCCGCTCGGCGGGCAGGATCGCGTCCCGCGGGTCCAGGACCTCGCCGCGCCTGCCGTGCGGGACGCGGTGCACCGTACGGTTGCGGCCTTCGACCTGAACATGGTCGGTACGGACGAAATCGCAGCCCAGCGCCTGCGTCCGGGCCAGGATGTCGGCGTAGTACCCGGGCGCCAGCCAGTCGTCGCCGTCGAGGAAGGTGAGGTACTCGCCGCGCGCCGCGTCCAGGCCGGTGTTGCGGGCGGTGGCCAGTCCGCCGTTCTGCTCATGTCTGCGTACGACCACCCCCGGAATCTCGTCCTCGGCGCGGCGCAGTATGTCCGCGGTCCCGTCGGTCGAACAGTCGTCGACGAGGATGAATTCGAAGTCCTCGCGGGCGTTGGCCCGCAGGCTTCTCAAGGTGTCGGGGGCGTATGTCTGCACGTTGTAGAACGGCACGATGACCGAGAGCTTAACCACCCGTCTCACGCTAGGCGGGAGCCCGTCATTTACCTCGGCCCCAGGAGGGACACCGGGTGAACGGCGAATGTCGAAATGATGAACCTGGCTGTTTCGTGGGCGATTGCGTCCTCTTTGTGAAGGTGATTCGCCAAGCGTCGGCGGGCTGTTAACCAGCTGTTGCCGTCACGTTGGGCCGCGAATCGAAATGGCTTCCTAAGTTCTGGGACGTGCCCCCACGTACCGATAAGACGACCGCCCTCCGGGTAGCCGTGCTCGCCGACTCCGACACCCGGTGGAAATGGGGCGCGCTCACCGCGCGCCGTCTCACCACCGGTGGGTCCGGGAGGTCGGCGCAGCGCGTCGAGATCACCGGGCTCCTGCTGCGCGGCCGGGCCACCCCGACCCCGCGCCAGCTCGCCGAGGTCGGCGACGTCGGAATCGGCGCCGAGCGGGTGCGTGAGGTGACGGCCGTCGAGTTCCTGCACACCGTGCGGGACGAGGGATACGACCTCGTCGTCCTCGCCCTCGTCGGCGGAGCCGTCCAGGCGATGCTGCACGGCCTCGCCGCGCTGCGGCTGCCCGCCAGGCCCGTCGTCGTCACCGGCTATGTCGGCGTCGTCTACGAGAAGCTCGCCGACGGACTGCTGCTGCGGCACGGCGCGGACGTCGTCCTCGCCAACTCCCGCCACGACGCGGAGCGCTTCCGCGCGGTGTACGAGGGAGTGGGCGCCGACGCCTCGGCCGTCACGGAGGCCGCACTGCCGTTCCTCGGCGGCGAGCCGTACCGCCCGCGGGAGGGCCGCGACACGGTCGTCTTCGCCGCCCAGCCCTCCGTACCGGCCTCCCGGGCCGACCGCACGTATCTGCTGCGCAGGCTCGTCGAGCACGCCAGGCTGCACCCGGACCGCGAGGTGCTGCTGAAGCTGCGCTCCAAGCCCGGCGAGCACACCACACACATCGAGGAACTCCCGTACCAGCGGCTCGCGGAGAAGCTGCCCGGCGGACTGCCGCCCAACCTCCGCCTGGTGTACGGGCACATGGGCGAGGTCCTGGACCGCACCGATCTGCTGGTCACGGTCTCCTCGACCGCCGCGCTGGAGGCCCTGCACCGGCGCATCCCGACCGCGGTCCTCACCGACCTCGGCGTCCGCGAGGCACTCGGCAACCACCACTTCATCGGCTCCGGCCTGCTCACCTCCTGGGACCACCTGGACGGCGGCCACGGCCCGGAGCCCGACGCCGCATGGCTGGCCGGCCAGGGCGTCGCCGCCGACGGCACGTACGCCACGGCCTACGACCACGCCCGCGCCCGCGTCGACGCCCTGCTCGCCGTCGGCCGGCTGCCCGACCTCGCCCCGTACTACACGCCCGCCACCGCGCCCGGCTACCTGCCCGGCATCCTCGCCCGCCACCACCTGGCGCCCGACGGCCACCCGCTGCCCGGCACCGACCGGCCGCGCGAGACCGGCGGGATGCGCGGCGCGGTCCGCGACGCGGTACGGGAAGCGGCGCGCGGCGCGTACCGGCAGGGCGTCCAGCGGGTCGCCCCGGTGATCCGACGGATGGGCGAGCTGTGAACACCACTTCAGGAGCAGAGATGACCCCGACCCCGACCGTGCTCGCCGTGATCCCCGCCCGCGGCGGATCCAAGGGCGTACCGGCCAAGAACCTCGCCCAGGTCGGCGGCGTGCCGCTGGTCGCCCGCGCCGTCCGCGCCTGCCTGGCCTCCCGCGAGGTCACGGACGTCGTCGTGACGACGGACGACGCGGCCATCGCCGACGCGGCCCGCGCCGCGGGCGACACGCTGGGCGCCCCGGAGCGGGTGCACATCGTGCAGCGCCCCGCGGCCATCGCCGGGGACAGGTCGAGCAGCGAGGACGCGGTGCTGCACGCCCTGGACGCGTACGAGGCGATGCGCGAGCGCACGGCCGACGTGGTGCTGCTGGTCCAGTGCACCAGCCCCTTCGTCGTACGGGAGGACATCGACGGTGTCGCCGCGGCGGTCGCCCACGACGGCGCCGACACGGCGGTCACGGTCGCCCCCTTCCACGGCTTCCTCTGGCGCGACGGCAGCGCGCTCGAAGAGGACAACCACGGCGTCAACCACGACAAGTCCGTCCGGCAGATGCGCCAGGACCGCCCGGAGGACCTGCTGGAGACCGGCACCGCGTACGCCATGAACGCCGCGGGCTTCCGTACCCACCGCCACCGCTTCTTCGGCCACACCGCCCTGGTGCGCACCGACGCGGCGCGGGTCCTGGAGATCGACGACCCGCACGACCTGGCCCGTGCCCGCGCCCTCGCCCCGCTCCTGGACCCCGCACCGCTGCCCACCCTCGACGACATCGACGCGGTCGTCCTCGACTTCGACGGCACGCAGACCGACGACCGGGTTCTCATCGACGCCGACGGACACGAGATCGTCGCCGTCCACCGCGGCGACGGCCTGGGCATCGCGGCCCTGCGCAAGGCCGGACTGCCGCTGCTGATCCTCTCCACGGAACAGAACCCGGTCGTCGCCGCCCGCGCCCACAAGCTCCGCATCCCGGTCCTGCACGGCATCGACCGCAAGGACCTGGCACTCAAGCGGTGGTGCGACGAACAGTCCGTCGCTCCGGAACGTGTCCTCTACGTGGGCAACGACGTCAACGACCTGCCGTGCTTCGCACTCGCCGGCTGGCCGGTCGCGGTCGCGAGCGCCCATGACTCGGTACGGGCCGCGGCACGCGCCGTGACGACCACCCCCGGCGGCTTCGGCGCCATCCGCGAGATCGCGGCCTGGCTGCTGGGCCCCACCCTCACGAAGTCCCCCGAGTAACCCCAAGTCTCCCAAGCCCCCCCAAGTCCCCCGAGCACCTCCGCCAAGTAAGGAACGCACCTCATGAACACCTCCCGTCTGCGCACCCTCGGCACTCGTACCGCCGGCCCGGGGCAGCCCGTCTACGTCACCGGCGAGATCGGCATCAACCACAACGGCGACCTCGACAACGCCCTCGCGCTGATCGACGTGGCCGCCGAGGCCGGCTGCGACGCCGTCAAGTTCCAGAAGCGCACCCCGGAGATCTGCACCCCGCGCGACCAGTGGGACATCGAGCGCGACACCCCCTGGGGCCGGATGACGTACATCGACTACCGTCACCGCGTCGAGTTCGGCGAGGCCGAGTACCAGGCCATCTCCGAGCACTGCGCCAAGCGCGGCATCGACTGGTTCGCCTCCCCGTGGGACACCGAGGCCGTCGCCTTCCTGGAGAAGTTCGACGTCCCCGCGCACAAGGTGGCCTCGGCCTCCCTCACCGACGACGAGCTGCTGCGCGCCCTGCGCGCCACCGGCCGCACCATCATCCTCTCCACCGGCATGTCGACCCCGCGCCAGATCCGCCACGCGGTCGAGGTCCTCGGCTCGGACAACATCCTTCTCTGCCACGCCACTTCGACGTACCCGGCCAAGGCCGAGGAGCTGAACCTGCGGGTCATCAACACCCTCCAGCAGGAGTACCCCAACGTCCCGATCGGCTACAGCGGCCACGAGACCGGCCTCCAGACGACCCTCGCCGCCGTCGCCCTCGGCGCCGCGTTCGTCGAGCGCCACATCACCCTGGACCGCGCCATGTGGGGCTCCGACCAGGCCGCCTCCGTCGAGCCGCAGGGCCTCACCCGCCTCGTCCGCGACATCCGCACCATCGAGGCCTCGCTCGGCGACGGCGTCAAGAAGGTGTACGAGTCCGAGCTCGGCCCGATGAAGAAGCTCCGCCGCGTCGCGGGCGTCGTCGCCGAGAGCGCCGAGGCGGCCCCGGCCGCCGAGCCGGTCGCGGTCTGACGGGCCGACCGGTGAACCTCGCCTTCGTCGAGAGCCCGGTCCAGCTCCTGAACGTCCTGGAGTGGGCCTACGCAGAGGGAGGCGACGACCACGTCCTTGCGGACATCACGGTCGTCGTCCTCCCCCCGGTCGACCCGATGTCGCGCGGTCAGCTGCGCCGGATGGCGGAGCTGGCCCGCGACGAGGGCGTCAACGTCCGCTGGCAGGAGGCGCGCGGCGGGGCCGGCGCGCCCCTGAAGACCCTGCGTTCCCTGGCCGGACTGCTGCGCAGGGCGGAGCGCATCGTGATCGGCGACCCGTTCTCCCGCTACGTCCAGCTCCTGCTCACCATGGTGCGCGCCCGGCGTCTCACCGTGGTCGACGACGGCACGGCGACCATGGAGTTCGTTGCCCAACTGGCGCGCGGCGAACGCCTGGTGCGCTGGCACCGCAAGGGCAGTTCGGGCCCGCGCGAACTGGTCCTGGCCCCGGTCACGGCCCGCGCCCGCAGTCGCTTCACCCCGTCCGCCACGCGTACGGTCGAGGTCTTCACGGCGATGCCGGTCGAGGCTCCGCCCGGCGTCACCGTCACCCCCAACACCTTCGCCTGGACCCGCGCCCGCTTCGGCCCGCCGCTGCTCACCAAGGGCGCGGACCTGGTCGGCACCTCGCTCGTCGAGACGGGCGTGGTCGACCAGGCCCAGTATCTGGAGGCCGTCGCGGCCCTGGCCCGCACCCATGGGGCCACCCGCTACTTCGCCCACCGCCGTGAGTCCACCGACAAGCTCCACGCCCTGGAGGCCGCCACCGGCCTGGAGATCGTCCGCCCCGACCTCCCCCTGGAACTCGTCGCCCGCCGCGGCCCCATCGGCCGCACGGTCCTGAGCTTCCCTTCCACGGTCGTCCACACCCTGCCGCTGGCCCTGGTCGGCACGGACGTCAAGGTCGCGGTCTGCGACATCGCCCCGGAATGGCTCCGCGACACGGCGTCCCCGCGAGCCCAGGGCTTCCTGAGCGGCGTCACGGAAACCGCCCGCGACGTCCAGCGCCTGGCCCCCTGGCGGGCCACGGCGGTGACGGAGGCGTAGCCCCGCCCACCGGACCACGACCGGGGCGCCCCCTGCCCCGGTCGCCCCTGCTCCGCTGCGCGACGAGGTGGTCGGGCACCGGCCCGCCGGTGGGCGAGACTTCTCCGGAAGAAGTCATGGCCACCCTCCGCACCGAGGACGACACGAGAGAAGCTCGGCCCGGCCTTTCCACGCCGGGCCGGAGGGGGCGCGTGTGCCACTCGCTCTTGGAGACCGCTCGGCCGTCACCGGACTGGGTGCACGTCCGGTCCAAGGACCTGGGTATCGAAGCGGACGGCTCCTGCGGTTCCGTTTTCTACGACGACAGCGTCGTGCGCACCACTGACGGATGGCGGATCAGTCGTCGCACGGTGTCGCCACGCAGCATTCCCTTGGGCGGGATGACAAAGCCCGGATGACCGGGCGCACGCCTCGCCTGTTCCTCCCGAAAAAGCCGAAGCACTCGCGGAACCCGGAAAACCCGTAGGTTCCATTGCTCACCACTCGCGCCGAATCAGCACGAGGAAACCGGTCGCGGGAGTGGCGCCCGCGGCGGGGCCGAGTCGACGGCGGCCGGGCAGCCACGAGATCGTCCGCTCGATCACCCACCTGTGGGTTCGACCCCATGGCTGCGACAACGTCGGCGGGCGACGTTACACTGCGCTTTTACGCGAGGGGTCATCCATGATTATTGTTGTCATTATTTCTGTCATTCTCGTCGTGGGCAGCATTGCCTATATCGTCCATCTCTTCAAGCGAGACCATGAAATCCGGTCGCACGGGCGGGATATTCGCGCCCTGGTGGAGGATGTTCGTTACATCAGCTCGAATGATGGCGGGAGCGTCAACATAAAATACCGGCTCTCATGGAATGAGGACGGTGTGACCAGGAGCGTGGAAGGCGATGACACCATTTCTTCCTTCTACTCGTCGAAGGTGCAGAAAGGTTGCGAGGTCGATATCAAGTACTTGGACGACGACCACATCTTGTTCGTTTTTGACAAGTAGAGGGTGAATGGGTGGGCGCCGGGGGAGACGGCGGACGGATGGAAGGTGAACCCGTCGGCGTGGCGCACCCGTCCGTGACGTACGACGCTTGGCTCCGTGTCTGGCTGCCCGGTCGACCGAGGCGTTGAGGGATGCCGTGCGCGTGGCGGTGAGCCGTGGGGTGCGGCTTCGTGGGCCTGAGGAGCCGCGCTGCCTGCCGTACGGTCCCGAGTTTCCCCTCCGCGGTCGTCCACACCCTGCCCCTCGCCTGGCCGGCGCCGAGGCGAAGGGCGCAGAGCCGTCAGACGGACATGACCTGCACGTCGTAGGAGGGGATCCACTTGTCGCGGGTCAGGATGGTCATCCCCTCGGTCTGGGCCTGTGCGATCAGTATCCGGTCGAATGGATCGCGGTGATGTGCGGGCAGTCTGCCCGCCCGCACGACGTGTCCCGCGGTGATCGGAAGCGGGGTGAACTGGCTGTCCCGTACCCGTTCGGCCAGGTCCTCGGGACCTTCGAGCTTTCCGAGGGACTGCTTGATCGCGATCTCCCACGGGGTGACCGCACTGACGAAGACCGAGGGCTCCGTGTCCAGCAGGTGCTTGATCTCGTCGGTGAGCTCTGCGGAGTCGTCGAGCCACCACAGGACGACGTGTGTGTCGAGCAGCATTTTCATCAGCGCATCCCGAAGGCGTCGGCCAGGTCGTCCGGCAGGTCGTCGAAGTCTTCCCTGATACGGATCTGCCCCTGGAGCGAGCCGCGCCCGGTCCGTTTCACCCGGGCGCGGAGCGGCACGACCTTGGCCACCGGATCTCCCGCTTTGGAGATCACTACTTCCTCGCCTGTGGCCACCTGCTCCAGGATGCGCGAGAGGTGGGTCTTGGCCTCATGGACGTTGTACTGACGAGCTGCTTCCACGGCTGCCTCGCAGGGACGGATCGGCGGGTGGACTAACCACTGGACTAAATTTACTCCGTGATCCCGAGGCATGCGCCGATGGCGGCTGGCTCCTGCCTGTCGGGGAGTGGCGGTCGATGCCGATGCCGGTACGCAAGCCTCAGCGGGGCGTCATGGATCACTCTGACCTGTAAGTGGCGTACGTCCAGGGTTTGTTGGGGGAAGGCCCCGATAGCGGGCAGGGTCGGCCGGGCGTGAGCATCAACGCATGACAACGATGCGGATGGCGACGGAGCGGCAGGGTGGGACGGCCGGCACGGCCCTCCTCGCGGGACCCGCCCTGATGGCGGGGTACGGAGTGGTGCGGCTGACCGGGCGGGCGGTCGGTGACTACGGGCCCGGGGTGTGGTGGACGGCGGCGCATCTGCTGTTCCTGGCCGGGGTGCTCGCGTTCGTGCCGGTGTTCCTGGGGCTGTGGAGACTCGCGGGGGAGCGCGGGGGCAAGCGGGTCGCCGTCGGGGCAGCCGCCTGGGCCGGGCTGCTCGGGACGGCGGCGGTGGCCGTCCAGGCGGTGATCGACCTGGGGGTGGGGTTCGTCGCGGCGGACGAGCAGGCCATGAGCGACCTGTTCGGGCGGGTGCAGGACATACCCGGGGTGATGCCGTTGGTCTACACGGTGGTGCCGATGCTGTTCTGGTTCGGGCTGTTGGGCCTCGTCACCCTGCTCGCGTTCTTCCGCCGGGACCTGGTCCGGGCGTGGGCTCCCATGGCCGTGCTGGCGGGGACCGTGCTGATGGCCATGAGCCTGGATCTGCTGCCGGCCGGAGCCCTGTGCATCGGGCTGGCGCTGTTTCCGGTGCGCCGGGGACTGCCCGGCTGACGGAGCCCCACCGGGACGTCGTGCGGGTGATGACCGGCCGGGGGCGACCGGCCGGGGAGCGAAATGGGTGAGTTTACCCACCCCGCCATCACCTCACACGCTACGACGCAGTCATTTATTCGTCTATGTGGCTGAACTTTTCTTGTTTCATGGTCAGTTGACGGGGGAACGGGCTTACGCTTCACCAGGTGAACCAGTTGATGTCCCGTGATTCCGATGCCCAGCTGCCCGGGGACGAGGCGCTGCCCGGCGCCCTGCCCGAGTCCTTGCGTGCCGAACTGATCGCCTTCCGGCGCGACCTGCACATGCACCCCGAGCTGGGCAACCAGGAGTTCCGTACCACCGCGGCCATCAAGGCCCGGCTGGAGAAGGCGGGGCTGGAACCACGGGTACTGGACACCGGGACCGGACTCCTGTGCGACGTGGGCGGCCGGGAGGGCGACACACGGCCCATGCTCGCCCTGCGCGCGGACATCGACGCCCTGCCCATCCCGGACACCAAGGCGGGCGTTCCGTACCGCTCCACCGTCCCCGACCGGGCGCACGCCTGCGGGCACGACATCCACACCACCGCGGTCCTCGGTGCCGGGCTCGTGCTCGCCGGGCTCCACCGGCAGGGGCTGCTGCCGAACCCGGTGCGGCTGATCTTCCAGCCGGCCGAGGAGGTGCTTCCCGGCGGTGCGCCCGACGCGATCGCGTCCGGGGTGCTGGAGGGCGTCGGGCGGATCATCGGAGTGCACTGCGACCCGAAGGTGGACGTGGGCCGGATCGGGCTGCGGGTCGGGGCGATCACCTCGGCCTGCGACCGGCTGGAGGTCAGCCTCGACGGTCCCGGCGGGCACACCGCCCGGCCGCATCTGACCACCGACCTGGTCACCGCCGCCGCCAAGGTCGCCACCGAGGTGCCCGCGCTGCTGGCCCGCCGGGTCGACGCCCGTGCCGGGCTCGCCGTCACCTGGGGCCGGCTGGAGGCCGGGCACGCCTGCAACGTGATCCCGCAGCACGCCGAACTCTCCGGCACCGTGCGCTGCCTGGACCTGGCGGCCTGGCGCGAGGCGCCGGACCTCGTGCACGCGGCGATCGACGAGGTGGCCGGAATGCACGGGGCCAAGACGGTGATCGATTACGTCCAGGGCGTCCCGCCCGTCGTGAACGACGCCGCCGTGATCGATCTGCTCGCCGGGGCGATGACCGCGCGCCGCGGATCGTATGCGATCGAGGACACCGAACAGAGCCTCGGCGGCGAGGACTTCTCCTGGTACCTGGAACACGTCCCGGGGGCCATGGCCCGGCTCGGGGTCCGTACGCCCGGCGACCCCGCCCGTCTCGACCTGCATCGTGGCGATTTCGACGCGGACGAGGAGGCGATCACGGTTGCGGTGGAGCTCTTCACTGCCTGCGCGTTGCTTGACGGCAACCATCCGTGACCGGACAGGTCACCCCCGGTTCGCGACGATCCGATAACGGCTTCCGTACGGGGCTTTATCTGACATCTACGCGCGTTACGATCGCCGCGAAACCAGCGCCGGAAGAGGCGCTTCGGTCAGGTTTGAAGGAGCCTTCCCTTGCGCCGGGTATCCAAGATCACCGCTGCGTGTGCTGTCACCGCGGCCCTCGCGCTCACCGCCACCGCGTGTGGCGAGTCGTCCACCGAGAGCTCCGGCTCCGACAAGGGCAAGATGAAGATCGGCATGGCCTACGACGTGGGCGGCCGTGGCGACAACTCGTTCAACGACTCCGCCGCGCGTGGTCTGGACAAGGCCAAGTCCGAGCTCGGTGCCACGACGAAGGAGCTCACCGCCAAGTCCGGTGAGACCCCGGCCGACCGCGAGCAGCGCCTCGAATCGCTCGCCGAGGGCGGCTACAACCCGGTCATCGCGATCGGCTTCGCGTACAAGGACGCGGTCGACAAGATCGCCGCCAAGTACCCGAAGGTCAACTTCGGTCTGGTCGACTCGATCTCCGACGCCAAGAACGTCGACAGCATCGTCTTCACCGAGGAGCAGGGCTCGTACCTCGCCGGTGTCGCGGCCGCGCTGAAGTCGAAGGACGGCCAGGTCGGCTTCATCGGCGGTGTGGACCTTCCGCTGATCAAGAAGTTCGCCGCGGGCTTCCAGCAGGGTGTCCTGGACACCAAGCCGAAGGCCAAGGTGCAGATCCAGTACCTGACCACCGGTTCGGACCTGTCCGGCTTCGGCAGCCCCGACAAGGGTGCGTACGCCGCCAAGGGCATGCTCGACAAGGGCGCGGACGTCATCTTCGCCGCCGCGGGCGGCTCGGGTGCCGGTTCGATCGAGGCCGTCGCGGGCAAGAAGGGCGCCTGGTCCATCGGCGTCGACTCCGACCAGGCCCTCGACCCGTCGCTGGCGAAGTACAAGGACACGATCATGACGTCCGTCGTCAAGAACGTCGACGGCGGTGTCTACGACCTGATCAAGTCCGTCAAGGACGGCAAGCCGGTGACCGGCACGCAGACGTACACCCTGGGCAAGGGCGGCGTCAGCCTGACCACCACGGGTGACCACCTGAAGGACATCCAGACCCAGCTGGACGCGGCGAAGAAGAAGATCGTCGACGGCAGCATCACGGTCAAGACCACGACCTGATCCACTGTCGATCGGGGCCCGGGTGAGCCGCTTCGGCTTCACTCGGGCCCCGATTTCACGTACGGATCCGGCCGACGTGCCGTAGCCGTGCGCACACGGTCCGCCACCTGTCATCAGGTGGCCAACGATTCGGCGGCGCTACGCGCGTAGCATCCGCCGGGCGCGGTACCTTTCACCGTTCTACCGCCTCCGTCCCACCGCTCCACCCCCTCCGTCCCACCGCCTCCGCCCTCCGCTCCTGCCAAGGAGAGTGCGCCATCAACGCGTCCAGCAGTCCCCATGCCGTGGAGCTCCGCGGCATCACCAAGCGGTTCCCCGGGGTCGTGGCCAACCACGACATCGACATCACCGTGCGCCGCGGTACCGTCCACGCTCTCGTCGGCGAGAACGGTGCGGGCAAGTCCACTCTGATGAAGATCCTGTACGGCATGCAGAAGCCGGACGAGGGCACCATCGCGGTGGACGGCGAGCAGGTCTCGTTCCACAACCCCGGCGACGCCATCGACCGCGGTATCGGCATGGTGCACCAGCACTTCATGCTCGCCGACTACCTCACCGTCCTGGAGAACGTCGTCCTCGGCTCCGAGAAGCTGTACGGGATCGGCGACCGGGCCCGCACCAAGATCAGGGAGATCTCCGACGCCTACGGTCTCGGTGTCCGCCCGGACGCCATGGTCGAGGACCTCGGGGTCGCCGACCGGCAGCGCGTGGAGATCCTCAAGGTTCTCTACCGCGGCGCCCGCACTCTCATCCTCGACGAGCCCACCGCCGTCCTCGTACCGCAGGAGGTCGACGCGCTCTTCGACAACCTGCGTGAGCTCAAGGCCGAGGGCCTGACCGTCATCTTCATCTCGCACAAGCTGGGCGAGGTGCTGTCGGTCGCCGACGAGATCACCGTCATCCGGCGCGGTACGACGGTGGGCACCGCCGACCCGAAGCGCACCACGACCAAGCAGCTCGCCGAGCTGATGGTCGGCAGCGAGCTCCCGTCCCCGGAGACCCGCGAGTCGACCGTCACCGACTCTCCGATGCTGACCGTCGAGGGACTCCGGCTGAGCGCCACGGACCCGGACGGTGTGGTGCGTTCGGTGCTCGACGGCATCGGCTTCACCATCCACAAGGGCGAAGTCCTCGGCATCGCGGGCGTCGAGGGCAACGGCCAGTCCGAACTGGTCGACGCCATCATGGGCATGCGCCAGCTCGACGGCGGTGTGCTCACCCTGGACGGCGCCGACATCTCCCGCACGCCGACCCGCAAGCGCCGCGAGAACGGCATGGGTGTCATCCCCGAGGACCGCCACCGGCACGGACTGCTGCTGGAGGCCCCGCTCTGGGAGAACCGCATCCTGGGCCATGTCACCGAACGCCCCAACAGCAAGGGCGCGTTCCTCGACCTCAAGGGCGCCCGCGCCGACACCGAGCGGATCGTGCGCGAGTACGACGTCCGCACCCCCGGCATCGAGGTCACCGCGGCCTCGCTCTCCGGCGGCAACCAGCAGAAGCTGATCGTCGGCCGCGAGATGAGCCACGCCCCCAAGCTCCTGATCGCCGCGCACCCCACTCGGGGCGTGGACGTGGGCGCCCAGGCGCAGATCTGGGACCAGATCCGCGAGGCGCGCCGCGAGGGACTGGCGGTGCTGCTGATCTCCGCCGACCTGGACGAGCTGATCGGACTCTCCGACACCCTGCGCGTCATGTACCGCGGCCGGCTGGTCGCGGACGCCGACCCGGCGACCATCACCCCGGAGGAGCTCGGCTCGGCGATGACGGGCGCGGCCACCGGACACCTCGAAGCGCCGGACGAGGCCGAAGCACCGGACGAGGCCGAAGCGCCGGACGCCCCGGCTGCCGAAAGCACCGACACCGACCCCCGGAACGGGGGAGAGGACCGATGAAGAAGATCGACAAGGAGCGGCTGCTCCTGGGGATCGCGGCCCCCGTACTCGCGATCGTGGTCGCCTTCCTGGTGACCGCACTCGTGCTGGCCGCCACCGGCAAGGAGCCGTTCAGCGCCTTCGGCATCATGTTCGACTACGGGCTGAAGTCGGACAGCCAGGTCTACATCCTGAACAAGGCGACGACGTACTACCTCGCGGGTCTCGCGGTGGCCGTCGGCTTCCGGATGAACCTCTTCAACATCGGCGTGGACGGCCAGTACCGCCTCGCGGCCTTCTTCGCCGCGGCGGTGGGCGGCGCGCTGACCCTGCCCGGCGCCCTGCAGATCCCGCTGATCATCCTCACCGCGATGATCGTCGGCGCGATGTGGGCCGGTATCGCCGGTGTTCTCAAGGTCACCCGGGGCGTCAGCGAGGTCGTCTCGACGATCATGCTGAACGCCATCGCGACGGCGGTCATCGGCTATCTGCTCCAGCAGGGCCGCCTCGGCCACCTCGACACAGCCGGCACGAAGATCTCCACCAAGCCGCTCCCGGAGTCCTCGCACTTCTTCGAGTTCCCGACCACCCCGTCGCCCGTCTGGGGCTTCATCGTGGTCGCGGTCGTCGCGGGCATCGCCTACTGGTTCACGCTCTCGCGCACCCGCTTCGGCTTCGACCTGCGCACCGTCGGCCAGTCCGGCTCCGCCGCCGAGGCCAGCGGTGTCGACGTCAAGAAGATGGTCATCACCTCGATGCTGATCTCCGGCGCCGTCGCCGGTCTGATCGGTATGCCGACCCTCCTCAACGACAGCTACGAGTACAGCGGCGACTTCCCGGTCGGCATCGGCTTCACCGGCATCGCCATCGCCCTTCTCGGCCGCAACCACCCCGTCGGCATCGCGCTCGGCGCGCTGCTCTGGGGCTTCCTGGAGCGGGGCACCGGCAAGCTCGAATTCGAGGGGTACGACAAGGAGATCGTCGGCGTGATCCAGGGCGTCATCGTCCTGTGCGTCGTCATCGCCTACGAAGTCGTCCGCCGCTACGGACTCAAGCGCCAGCAGAGCAAGGTCGGCGCGGAACTAGCCGCACAGGCCGCCCGTAACTCCGACCAGCAGGAGGTGTCGGCGTGACCGTCACGGCGACTTCCACCCCGCCCCCCGCGGCCCCCAAGGTCTCCGGCGGCAAGGGCGGCCGCACCCGCCTCTCCTTCCCCGTCGTACTGCTGATCGTCGCGGGCGTGCTGCTCGCGCTGTCCGCCGTACGCGCCATCACCGGCGCCGCGGACGTCACCTCGGCCGGACAGATCGGCGCGGCGCTCGCGATGGCCGTGCCGATCGGGCTCGCCGGTCTCGGCGGCCTCTGGGCCGAGCGGGCCGGTGTGGTCAACATCGGGCTCGAAGGCATGATGATCCTGGGCACGTTCTTCGGCGCCTGGGCCGGCTGGCAGACCAACCCGTGGCTCGGCGTGCTGGCCGGCGTCATCGGCGGCATGCTCGGCGGGCTGCTGCACGCTGTCGCGACCGTCACCTTCGGCGTCGACCACATCATCTCCGGTATCGCCATCAACATCCTGGCGCTCGGCTTCACCACCTACTTCGCCAAGCTCTGGTTCAACTCGGGCGAGGCGGCGGCCAAGGGCGGCAGCCCGAAGCAGTCCCCACCTGCCGACGACATCACCTCGGTGACGATCCCGGGCCTCTCCGACTGGCTGCACACCATCGAGAAGCACCACTGGTTCTTCGTCTCCGACCTGGCCGGCGTCATCGGCGGCCTGGTCACCAATGTGTCGCTGCTGACGATCCTGGCCGTGGTCCTCTTCGTCCTCACGTTCTTCGTGCTGTGGAAGACCTCGTTCGGTCTGCGGCTGCGCTCCTGCGGCGAGAACCCGGTCGCCGCCGAATCGCTCGGCGTCAACGTCTACCGCTACAAGTACATCGCGGTGATCGTCTCCGGCGGCATGGCCGGTCTCGGCGGCGCCTTCCTCTCGCTCGTCACCTCGCACATCTACAACGAGGGCCAGACCGGCGGGCGCGGATACATCGGTCTCGCCGCAATGATCTTCGGCAACTGGCGGCCCGGTGGACTCGCCATGGGCGCCGGGCTGTTCGGCTTCGCCGACGCGCTCCAACTGCGCAACGGCGGCGAGTCCGTCCACGCGCTGCTCCTGCTGCTCGTGGTCATGCTGGCCGTGCTCGCGGCCTGGAAGCTCTACCGCAAGAGCTTCGTCCAGGGCGTGGTCAGCGCGGTCGTCGCCGCCGCGGTGCTGGTCTGGTACCTCGCCACGGACACGGTGCCCACCGAGTTCGTGAGCGCGACCCCGTACATCGTCACGCTGCTCGTCCTCTCGCTCTCCGCGCAACGGCTGCGGATGCCGAAGGCGGACGGCATGCGCTACCGGAAGGGCCAGGGCAAGTGACGGCCGGCGCGGAGGTCGACTGGGCGGCGCTGCGGAGCGCCGCGCGGTCGGTCATGACACGTGCGTACGTCCCCTACTCGCACTACCCGGTCGGTGCGGCGGCGCGCGTCGACGACGGGCGTACGGTGTCAGGCTGCAACGTCGAGAACGCCTCGTACGGCATCGGGCTGTGCGCCGAGTGCGGTCTGGTCTCCCAGCTGCACGCCACGGGCGGCGGGCGGCTGACCCACTTCACCTGCGTGGACGGGGCGGGCGAGATCCTCGTGCCGTGCGGCAGGTGCAGGCAGCTGCTGTACGAGTTCGGCGGACCGGAGCTGATCCTGGAGACGCCGGACGGACTGCGCACGCTCGCGGAGATGCTGCCGCAGGCGTTCGGGCCGGATCATCTGAAGTAACCGGGCCGGCTGAACCCGCCGGCCCCCGTCCGGAGTGACCGGGCCGTCCGAACCGGCGGACATCCGCAGCCGAACCACCGTGGCCCTCCCGCCCGTCGGGAGGGCCACCCCTCTCTCCACTCTCTATGCGCGTAGAGTCATTCGGGACTCTTGCGTACCGTACGTACCGGCCGGAAGGACTCCCAGGACATGGACGCCATCTCCGTCATCCGCACCAAGCGGGACCGAGGCGAGCTGACCCCCGAGCAGATCGACTGGGTCATCGACGCGTACACCCGCGGTGAGGTCGCCGATGAGCAGATGTCCGCGCTGGCCATGGCGATCCTGCTGAACGGCATGAACCGCACCGAGATCGCCCGCTGGACCGCCGCGATGATCGCCTCCGGCGAGCGGATGGACTTCGCCTCGCTCTCCCGGCCCACCACCGACAAGCACTCCACCGGTGGCGTCGGCGACAAGATCACCCTGCCGCTCGCCCCGCTGGTCGCCGCGTGCGGCGCCGCCGTGCCGCAGCTCAGCGGCCGGGGCCTCGGCCACACCGGCGGCACGCTCGACAAGCTGGAGTCCATCCCCGGCTGGCGCGCCCACCTCTCCAACGAGGAGATGCTGAGCGTCCTGGACACCACCGGCGCCGTGATCTGCGCCGCCGGTGACGGGCTCGCCCCCGCCGACAAGAAGCTGTACGCGCTCCGCGACGTCACCGGCACCGTCGAGGCCATCCCGCTGATCGCCAGCTCGATCATGTCCAAGAAGATCGCCGAGGGCACCGGCGCGCTCGTCCTGGACGTCAAGGTCGGCTCGGGCGCCTTCATGAAGACCATCGAGGACGCCCGCGAACTGGCCTCCACCATGGTCGCGCTGGGCACCGACAGCGGCGTGCGCACGGTCGCCCTGCTCACCGACATGGCCACCCCGCTGGGCCTGACCGCGGGCAACGCCCTGGAGGTGCGCGAATCGGTCGAGGTGCTGGCCGGTGGCGGCCCGAAGGACGTCGTCGACCTCACCCTGGCCCTCGCCCGCGAAATGCTGGACGCGGCCGGGCTCAAGGACGCCGACCCGGAGAAGGCTCTGGCCGACGGTTCCGCGATGGATGTCTGGCGCCGGATGATCTCCGCCCAGGGCGGCGACCCGGACGCGGTGCTCCCGGTCGCCCGTGAGCAGCACGTCGTGACGGCCCCGTCCACCGGAGTGCTGACCCGCCTGGACGCGTACGACATCGGCGTCGCCGCCTGGCGCCTCGGCGCGGGCCGGGCCCGCAAGGAGGACCCGGTGCAGGCGGGCGCGGGCGTCGAGCTGCACGCCAAGCCCGGCGACACGGTCACGGCCGGACAGCCGCTGCTGACGCTGCACACCGACACCCCCGAGAAGTTCGACTACGCGCTGAAGGCACTGCCCTCCTCGTACGAGATCGCGCCGGAGGGCACGGAGTTCACGGCCACCCCCGTGGTGCGGGAACGTATCGCCTGACCTGCGGCTCAGAGGGCCCCGCTTCTTCACCCGCGCCGCCTACCGCCGGGCCCTCTTACTCGTACGGGTGAACGGGACCGGTGGACTGCGGCCGGTCCCGTTCGGCATGCTGGACTCGGTGACGCACCGATAGAGGAGACCGCCATGGGCGCACTCACCGTCGACCCCGTGCCGGGCCACGGCCAGGACTGGGACGACCTCGTCCGGATCTGGGAGGAGACGGACGCACCCGAGGGCTGCAAGGTGGAGATCATCGAGGGGATCGTCACCGTGTCGCCACCGCCGTCCAAGGACCACAACACCACTGCGGCGCTGCTGCAGCGCAGGCTCTACACCGTCATCCCGGAGGACTGGGAGATCTACCAGACGCTCGGTGTCGCCGTGCCGGGCCGGGCCGGGCTCTACATCCCGGATCTCGTCGTGGTGCCGCGTGCCGTGGCGACCGGGCCGGGCAACCGTGTACCGGCGGAAGAGGCCCGGCTCGTCGTCGAGATCACCTCGCAGGCCAACGCCAACCACGATCGCATCGGCAAGGCGCACGGATACGCGAAGGCCGGTGTCGAGCTCTTCCTGCTTCTCGACCCCTGGCACTCCGGCCGTCCCACCGCCACCTTGTACGGGGAACCCGCCGACGGTACCTACCGGGTCCTGGACGCGGTCGAGTACGGGGAGAAGCTGACGCTTCCCGAGCCGTTCGCGCTGGTACTGGACACCGGAGTCCTTCCGGTGAGCTGAGAAGCGGCGCCGCGCCGGTCCCGCGCGTGTGTGAGCGGCCCGTCGGGGCGGAGGAATCCGCCCCGACGGGCCGCTCACATGCTGTCGGTGTGCCTACCGGCTCACCGACAGGCCGTTCACTTGCCGAAGTACGCGTGGTAGATCGACACCGAGGACTTGTTGCCCTTCTTGTCCGTGACATTGGCCTTGTAGGAGATGGACTTCCCCTTGGCCGGGTTCTTCACGGAGATCTTGCCCGCCTTGACCGTGGCCTTCTTCCAGGTCTTGCCGGCGTCGTAACTGACGTACACCGTCAGCGACTTGAGGTTCTTTCCGGCGGCCGCACCCTGCACCGTCACCGGCACCGAGGCGGTCCTGCCCGCGGTCACCTTGCCGTCCAGCGTCACATTGGGCGTGAAGCGGACCGTGGAGACCGGCAGCTGGGTCGAGTCGGTGCTCTTCTTGGACCGGAAGGTCCAGCTCGCGTCGATCCGGGTGGAGACGGCCGAGACCTTGGTGCTGCGCTGGACCGAGGTCGTCAGCCGGTAGTCCGCGGCAGCGGACGGCACGGTGATGGGCGTGTAGCCCTCCAGCGGGTCCGCGTTCTGGGCGATCCTGGTGCCGTTGCGGTACAGGACGGTCTTGACCGAACTGTACGTGGAGGAGCCGATGTTGCCGCGACCGTCGGCAGCCAGAGCCAGCGAGCCGACGATGTCGTTGCCGTCGCGGAAGATCCCGTAACCGGCGCCGAGCGCGGGGCCGAACACCGCGGTGTTGACCTTCTTCGTGTAGGTCTTCCCCGCCTTGAAGGTCTGCGGGTCACCGAGGGAGTACATCGCCTCGGTCACCGGGTAGCCGTCCTTGTCGATTCCGCCTTCCTGGCTGAAGTCGAAGCTCCACTTCACCTTGTCGGCGGTGGAGACATAGGCGGTGTTGGTACCGGGCAGCTTCTGGCTGGACCAGGCCGACCAGCCGGAGGACGAACCGGGGAGCTCGCCCCAGGCCCCGAACCCACCGGTCTTGCCCTTGACGGACGAGCCGAGAGAGGTCTGGACCTTGGCCATCTGACCGGTGGTGAACTTCCGGTTGTACCCGGTCGCCGCCTGGGTCACCGGGCCGCCGAGCGCGATGTCGTACCGGGTCGAGGCCCCCTTGGTCCAGCTGCCGAGCCAGTGCTGGGAGAGCGAGCCGTCGGTCACCTTCGGGCCGACGTGCGCGGTGCGGAACCCCTGGTACGAGTCGAGGATCCAGCCGTAGCCGTATTCGCTGTCCTTGCCGGCGAACTGGAGGTCGGGCGCCGCCAGCCGGGCCTTCGTGCCCGTGGTGGGCAGGGTGAAGTTCACCGGCTTCGTCTTGCGCGCGTCGAGTGTCACGGTGGTGTTCTTGGTGACGTTCAGGTTCGGCTGGGCGAACCAGTCGGTGCCCTTGGTGCTGTTCTCCGGGTCGACGTAGACGGCCGAGTTCATCGCGTAACCGCCCTTGGGAACGCGGGCCTTCGCCGTGCCGCCCTCGCCCGTCGGGGACACCCACGCATCGCGCGCCGAGCCGGACATGCCGAAGAGGTCGGACTCGTAGTACTTGGCAGGCTTGCCGTCACGTCCGATGAACTTGACCGTGAGGTCGTAGGACTCGGTCTCGCGCTCGACCGCGGCCGCGGTGCGCACGGTCTGGCCGCCGCCGGTCCCGACGACGTACGCGGAGTAGGAGCCGTCGGCCGTGCCGCCGAGCTTGGTGTTCACGGTCAGCGGTACGTCGGCGGTGCCGCCCGCGGGGACGGTCACCTTGTCGGCGCCGAGGGTGAAGAAGCCGGCCGGAGCGGGCTTGCCCTTCGGGCCGGTGGCCGTGACCGCGACGTCGAGGGTGACGTCCGTCGTACCGAGGTTGCGGTACGTCACGTTCTTGGTGACCGGGGCGTCATCGGTGTGCGGCCACTGGTGCACGCCGAAGCTCACCGAGACCGGGTCCGCGACGACGGTCTGGGCGATCGCCCGGTCGACGGCGATCCGGCCCGAGCCCTGCTCGAACGGGGTGTACGCGCCCGGCTTCGTCGAGGCCGTGAGTGCGCCCTTGAGCTCGGCGTACTTCCACTCTGGGTGCTGCTGCTTGAGGAGCGCCGCGGCACCCGCGACGTGCGGGGTCGCCATCGACGTACCGGAGATCGACAGATAGCCCGGCGGGTTCTGACCGACTTCCTGGTCGATGGCGGAGCCGGGTGCGGCCGCGGCCGTGATGTCGACGCCGGGGGCGGTGACATCGGGCTTGATCGCGCCGTCGCCGATGCGCGGGCCGCGGCTGGAGAAGTCGGCCAGCTTGTCGTTGTCGTCGACCGCGCCGACGGTCAGTGCGGCGTCCGCGCTGCCCGGGGAGCCGACCGTACCGGCGCCGTCGCCCTCATTGCCCGCCGCGATGGCGAACAGGACGCCCTTGTCGGCCGACAGCTTGTTGACTGCCGCTTCGAGCGGGTCGATCTCGGGGGTGTCGCCGCCGCCGAGGCTCAGGTTGATGATGTCGGCGCCCTGCGCGACCGCCCACTCCATGCCGGCCAGGATGCCGTCGTCGTCGCCGAAGCCGTCGTCGTCGAGCACCTTGCCCTCGATGAGCTTGGCGTCCGGGGCCACGCCCTTGAACTTGCCGCCCGACTTGGCGCCCGTGCCGGCCGCGATCGAGGAGACGTGCGTGCCGTGCCCGACCCGGTCCTTGGTGTCGGGCGAGGAGGTGAAGTTCTTCGTCTCCAGGACCTGACCCTTGAGGTCCGGGTGGGTGGCGTCCACCCCGGTGTCCAGGACGGCGATCTTGACGCCCTTCCCGGTGTAACCGGCCTTCCAGGCGGTCGGCGCGCCGATCTGCGGCACGCTCTTGTCGAGGCTCGCCTTGCGCACGCCGTTGAGCCAGACCCGGTCGATCCCGGCGGCCGTGGTGCGCTGGGCGCCGTTCGAGGGCTTGCTGGTGAGGGCCTGCCAGATGTCCTTCGCGTCGCGGGTCGGGGTGGTCACCGACTCGGCGTTCAGGGTCTTCAGGGTCCGCTCGACCCGGGTGGCGCCCGCGTCACGGACCTCCGCCTTCGCCGTCGCGGCCCGGTCGCCCCGGTAGGCGACGATCAGCTTCAGGCCTGCCTTCTGTGCCCGGCGGTTCTCCGCGCGGTTCAGCTCGGTGACGTCGAACAGCCGGCGGTCCAGCTTGCCGGAGCTGATCAGCCGGTGTGCGTCGGCCGGGACCAGCAGGGTGTGCCCGTCCCGTATCTGACGCTGCACGGGTATGTGTTCACGCCCCTTGGCGGGCCGGAAGCCCGTGATCCGGCCCTTGGCGTCCACCGAGACGCGGTCACCGGTGATCAGCGTCAGCTGGTGCCGGGCCACGGACTTGGTGCCCGTGGACCGGGCGGCATCGGGCTGTGCCACGGCGGGCGTGGTCATCCCGGCTGCGAGCGCCACGGCGGCCGCCGTGGCGATGGTCGAGACACACGCGTTTCTCACGTGTTTGCGCAACTCTCCCCCTGGAGAATCAGGCAGCCCGCTGAGGGCCACTGGTCAGTCGGCACCGCTGAGAAGCCGGTGTCGGCCGGTTCACCTACCTAGAGGGGGAATTGATCGAAAAGGTTCACAGAAACCGCACAGATAACCGGAGTTGGCGGAAGTTCATCGGTGGGCGGGTGAACCGGCCGATGGGACGAGCGGGTGCCGAGGGGCGTGTGCGAGGCATGAGGGAGCAGGTGACAGGCGGATTCGGGGGGTATGGGCCGGTCCGGGGCGGCGGGAAACTGCGGAGCGGCACAGCGATGAGTTTCGGCCGTCGGACCGGTCTCCCTGATGTGGAAGCCATGAGCCCGATCGTTCTCGTCGTCACCGGCCGCGTCACACGGGACTCCGTGCCGGGACTCTGCGCCGAGCTGGAGTCGCTGCTGGACGGCCCCGACGGCGCCGTCCGCGCCCCTGACGCAGAGGTGGACTGCGATGTGGGCGGGGTCGTGCAGGCGGATCTGGCCCTGGTCGAGGCGATAGCGCGACTGGGGCTCGTCGCGCGCCGGGCGGGCGGCAGACGGCTCCGGCTGCGCAACGCACCGCCGGAACTACGGAGCCTGCTCGACCTGGTGGGGCTGGCCGACGTGGTGGACGTACGGTGCGCGGCCGACGACGACGGAGGCTGAGCGGGAGCGCGGACCGCCGCCCGGACGCCCCGCGCACCGGGCCCTGGCACTCCGCGCGTCGGGCCCGGCCACCACGCTCACCTCACCGGCCCGACGCGGCCCCGTCCGCCGCTCATTTCCGTACCTCGCAGAACACCACCACGAGGCGGCCGCTACCGGCGCTGTCCAGGGCCGGTGGGCTCACCGATCCACCGGGTGAGCCCCCACCCGCCGGCCGCAAGCACCACCCAGCCCGCCACCAGCCCGTTCCGTACGCCGTGCCTCACGTCGCGTCGGCGTCGAGGTGATCGGGCAGACCGAACAGCGGGAACCAGCGCGGTGTGTCCAGGAAGCAGTGCACCCCGGTGATGGCGCCCTCGGAGATGTCGATGACCTGTACCGCCCACGGCACGAACCCCGGTCCGTCCGGATTCGGCTTGTAGTGCGCGAACGCCGGGCTGCCGTTCGCCTCCGCCGCCACCAGCCGCGAGCCCGCGCAGCCGCCACCCATGGAGAGCATGAAGCCGGTGATGTCCTCGTGTCCCTGGAGCCAGAGATCGAACGGCGGCATGGTCATCACGGCGTCCTCGTGGAGCAGCGCGGTCAGCGCCGCCATGTCGTACCCCTCGAAGGCCGCGACGTACCGCTCAAGGAGCTTGCGCTGTTCCTCGTCGAGCGGATTCGCGCTGTCGGGGACCAGGCCCTCGCGCTCCGAGAGGGTCGCGCGCGCCCGCTGGAGGGCGCTGTTGACCGAGGCGACCGAGGTGTCGAGCAGCTCGGCGACCTCGCCCGCCTTCCAGGCCAGCACCTCGCGCAGGATCAGGACCACCCGCTGCTTGGGGGGCAGATGCTGCAACGCGGCCACGAATGCGAGCCGCACCGACTCCCGGGCCACGGCGGCCTCCGCCGGGTCGGCCACCGTGGGCAGGATCCGCCCGTCCGGCATCGGCTCCAGCCAGGTGTTCTCCGGCAGCGGGTTGAGCGCCGCCTGGGCGAGCGGCGTCGGGCCCGTCAGATCGACCGGACGGGCCCGCTTTTTGCCCGCGTTCAGCATGTCCAGACAGACGTTGGTGGCGATGCGGTACAACCAGGACCGCAGCGAGGAACGCCCCTCGAACTTGTCGAAGTTGCGCCAGGCACGCACCAGCGTGTCCTGGACCGCGTCCTCCGCCTCGAAGGCCGAGCCGAGCATCCGGTAGCAGTAGCCGGTCAGCTCGACCCGGTGTCCCTCCAGACGGCTGTCGATGTCCGCCGCCGCTGTCAGATCACCCATCGTTCCACCCCTGTTGTGCTGTGACGCCGCTCACTTCAGCACTGTGGAAGCTACCGCAGGCCACTGACAACGGGGGCGGGAAGTACCGAAGCGGCCCACCATCAGGTCACGTTCCGGGCTTGCGTCCGTACACGTACACGTCGTCGCCGTTCTTCAGCAGCTTCCAGTAGGACTTCGCGTCGGCGTCCCGCATGTTGACGCAACCGTGCGACCCCGGCGGGTTCCACATGCTGACGCCCACCGAGTGGAACGCCTGCCCGCCGTCGAAGAACTGGGAGTACGGCATCGACACGTGGTAGATCGACGAGACGTGGTTGATGTGCCGCAGGTAGATCTTCTTCGACCCGGTGCGCGTCTCGTACCCGTTCCGCCCGGTCCGCACCGGCACGGGACCGAACTTCAGCTTGCTGCCGTCCTGGATCCAGCTCAGCTGCCGGGTCAGGTCCACGCACGCTATTCGCCCCCTGTTCGTGGGGCACTTCTTGGCCTTGTTCGGGGTCTTGCCGGCTGCCTTCTGGGCCGTGAGCGTCTTCATCGTGCGCCAGGTGACCGGCCCCGCGTAGCCGATCGTGGGAGTGACCCCGTAGGTGCGCTGGAACGACTGGATCGCCTTGCAGTCGGCGGACGACTGCTTGCCGTCGACCGGCCGGTGCAGATACTTCTCGACCTGCTTCTGGTACGGCCCGGTGGACGTCGTGCAGGACGCCGCCTGCGCGGATCCGCCGGTGCCCAGGACGAGGGCGGGCGCCGCCGTCAGACCGGCGACGGACAGCGCGACCGCGCGCCGCATCCGGACCCCCCGAATGATTCCTGCGACTCTCATGTACGCCAACTCCCCTTCGCGCGCAGTGAGGTGATTCCGCCTGCTAGACGCGCGTCGGGGAGTGGATGGTTGTGCCTCGTATGTCTCAGTTCTGTACGGACGCCACCGGCAGGAGCCGACGGCGCTCGGCGCGCGCGGCCCGCGAGCCGTACAGCGTGATGGAGATGACGCCGAGGACGGCGAGCAGCCCCAGCGACACGGTCCCGGCCCAGCCCCCGGCGTGGAAGGCGACCGCGCCGAGCGTGCCGCCCGCGCTGGAGCCCAGGTAGTACGCGGACTGGTAGAGCGCCGAGGCCTGCGCCCGGCCCTTCGTCGCCGTACGACTCACGGACGAGGAAGCGACCGCGTGTCCGGCGAAGAAGCCCGCCGTGATCAGGACCAGGCCGAGGAGTACGGCGGCCAGCTGATCGGCGAGCGAGAGCAGCAGACCGGCGGCCGTGGTGGAGACGGCGAGGTACAGCGCGCCCCGGCGGCCGAGCCGGGCGACCAGCCGGCCCGCCGCCGCGGAGGAGACCGTACCGACGAGATAGACCAGGAAGATCGAGCCGACGATCCCCTGCGGGAGGTTGAACGGCGCCTCCACCAGGCGGTAGCCGATCACCGTGTAGACCGCGCCGAACACCGTCATGAACAGCGCGCCGATCGCGTACAGCCGGCGCAGCAGGGGATCGGCGAGGTGCCCGCCCACCGTCTTCGCCAGGGCCTTCGGGTTCAGCGAGCCCGGGGTGAAGTGGCGGGCCCGGGGGATCATGAAGTGGAAGACCACCGCGCAGGCCACGGCCAGCAGCCCGACCGCCTCGAGCGCCGCCCGCCAGCCCCACAGCTGGGCGATCCAGCCGGTCAGGATCCGGCCGCTCATCCCGCCGATGCTGTTCCCCGCCACGAACAGTCCGATCGCGGCGACCAGCGCCTTCGGCCGTACCTCCTCCGCCAGGTAGGCCATCGCGGAGGCGGGCAGTCCGGCCAGCGCCGCGCCCTGGACGGCGCGCAGCGCGATCAGCCAGCCCAGCGAGGGCGCGAAGGGTACGAGCAGCCCGACCAGCACGGCGACCCCCAGTGAGGCGGTCATCATCTGCCGTCGCCCGAAGCGCTCGGAGAGTGCGCTCATCGGCAGCACGCACAGTGCCAGGGCGCCCGTCGCGGCGGAGACCGTCCAGCTGGCCTGTCCGGCCGTGGCGCCGAGGGACGCGGAGACGGCGGGCAGCAGGGCCTGGGTGGAGTAGAGGAGTGCGAAGGTCGCGACACCGGCGGCGAAGAGCGCGAAGCTCATCCGGCGGTAACCGGGGCGGCCGGGTTCGAGACGGTCCGCTCCGACGGGGCCGGCGGTGGCGGCAGCGGCGACGGGGGACGGCTGGGGCGAGGCGGCCACGGTGAGGGTGGACGCCCCGGTACTGGCAGGAGGCATGGTTCGAAAGTAGGCCTCCCAGGTTTCATGCGTCCAATGCACGCATTCGCGATAATCAATCCCATGGTGCATGAACGCAGCTCACGGCCACGGCTGTCACCGAGCAGTTACGAAGAAGACATTCGCGCGGTCCTCGCGCCGCGGCTGGCCCACTTCGAGGCGGTGGCCCGGCACGAGCACGTCACCCGCGCCGCGCACGAGCTCGGCGTCCCGCAGTCGACGCTGTCACGATCGATGGTCAGGCTCGAACAGGACCTGGGAGTCGCCCTGTTCGCCCGCAAGGGCCGTACCGTCTCCCTGACCCCTGCGGGCCGCACCTTCCTGGGCTCCGCCGAGCGGGCCCTCGCCGAGGTCGAGAAGGCCGCCGACTCGGTACGGGCCGACGCCGACCCGGCCACCGGCAAGGTCGCCTTCGGCTTTCTGCACACCATGGGCTCCGAGACCGTGCCCGCCCTGCTCCGCGCCTTCCGCGCCGACCACCCCCGGGTCCGCTTCCAGCTGGTGCAGAACTACGGAGAGGCGATGATCGAACGCCTCCGGGCCGGCGGCCTCGATCTCTGTCTCACCTCACCCGTCCCGGACGCCCCCGATCTGGTCGCCCGCCGCCTCGACGAACAGCGGCTGCGCCTCGTCGTTCCCGAGGACCATCGCCTGGCCTCGCGCCGCCGCATCCGGCTGGCGGAGGCCGCCGACGAGAAGTTCGTCACCCTCGAACCGGGTTACGGCCTGCGGCGGATCACCGACGACCTGTGCGCGGAAGCGGGCTTCACGCCACGCGTCGCCTTCGAGGGCGAGGAGGCGGAGACCCTGCGCGGCCTGGTCGCGGCCGGTCTCGGCGTGGCCCTGCTGCCGCCGCCCGCGGTGGCCCGCCCCGGTGTCGTCGAGCTCACCGTGACCGCCCCGAGGGCGGCCCGCGAGATCGGCGTCGCCTGGCTGGACGGCCACCCGGACACCCCGCCGGTGGCCGCCTTCAAACGCTTCCTGCTGTCGAGGCGGGGACACCTGCTGCCGGACTGAAGGGACGCGCTCGAACGCTCCCGTGGAGGCTGAGCACGAAGGCCCCCTCGCCTGCGACGGACGGGCCCGGTCCCCTCACCCTCCTGGTCACCGCGGGCCGAGCGGGGCACGCACCGGCCTCCGAGGCGGCCATGGCCGGAGGGGAAGCATCGGCCGGTACGCCACTGCTGTACGCGAGACGGAGAACGCGACGGCCCGCCGGGTTTCCCGGCGGGCCGTCGCAGGCGTGTTCAGGTCACACCTTGGGGGCGGTCCTGGAGATGATCCAGCGCTCGTCCTGTGCGCCGTTACAGGTCCACTGGATGAGCTGGCTGCCCTTGGTGGCGGCGGAGCCCAGGCCCAGGCACTTGCCCGAGTAGACGTTCCGCAGCTCGTGGGTGTCCTGGTCGTACCACCAGTAGCGGGCGACCATGGGCAGGGCCCACTGGTGGTACTCGGCCGAGGACGTGCCGCCCGAGATGCCTGACTTCTCGGAGATGGAGTTGACCTTCCACAGGTGGTTGAGGTCGTAGATCTGCAGTTCGCCGCCGTTGGCCACGAACAGCCTGTTCCCGTACCAGACCATGCCGTCGGCGTGGACGTCGTTGAACGAGGTGAACTGGGGGTCGGCCCGGCTGCCGCTGGGCCGGACGAGCAGGACGTGCCCGTAAGTCCGCTCCGTGCCGTTCGATTCGAGGATGGAGATGCGGGCCTTCTTGTTGCGGTCGTGTTCCTCGACGCCGTAGTACCAGGTCGCCATGTACAGGTGGTGACCGTCGACCGTGCCGCTCGCGTCCGCGTCGTGGGAGGCGGTGAAGCCCTGCGGATGCCAGCCGTTGGACCAGGCGCTGGTCTTGTCGTCCGTCTCGTCCCAGCAGAAGCCGTTGTACTTGAACGTGCCGTTGATGCCGGTCGTGTGGCACAGCGAGCGGCCGATGTGCTGCTTCGACTGGGCGACGCTCAGCGGAGAGACCCGCGTCACGACGCCCTTCGCCTCGGCCCCCTCGATCACCGAGCGTGCCGTCTGGCCCTCGTCAACACCTGGTATCTCCCGCGGATGGAGAACGAAGCCGGATGCCGACTCGCTCTTGAATATCTTGTTCTTGTCCTTGATCTCGATGATCTTGTCGTCGCCGACCGCCTGCTGGGCGCCCGATATCAGCGCCGCCAACGAGGACAGAGCGACCAGCGCCGCTGTGATCCGTCCTCTGCGACGGTCTCGTTGCTTGGCAATCATGTGGCCGGACCTCAATTTATCGGTGAAATCGACGCAAAGTGTGATCGATTTGTCTTGAATGGCTCTGTTGTGATGGTTCGTCAGAGCGCGGTATGACGTGGAGAAGAGGGGGATCAGTGCGGGCCGGCGGGGTGAACAGTCCGCGTTCGGGCTGGTACGCATCGTGGCCGGTCCCCGCTGCGGCAGGGGTGTGGACGCACTGCCGGCCCTGCTGCCCTTGCTCCACCGGGACCCCGTCTCTTCCGTCTCGTTCACGCATGACGAGCAACGTGATTCCCCGTGACCCCGCCCCTGCGCGTGTCCGATGAGGAGTCTGATTTCAGAACGGGCTCGACAGCCCGGCGGGACACCCGGGCCCGCGTTTCGTCACGAACGTCCTCCAGGATGCCGACTTGAGGCGGTCAGGTCGTTAGCGCTGAGTGCACAACTGTGTTCGCAATGGGTTCACTTGCGGTAGTGGAGGGCTTGGTGCCGGTGGTCCTTGGGTGTGGCGCCGTAGGCCGCGCGGTAAGCGCGACTGAAGTCGGCTGCGCGGGTGAATCCCCAGCGGGCGGCGATGGCGTGGATAGGTGTGGTGCGGAGCGCGGGATCGGTGAGGTCGCGGCGGGCCGCCTCCAGACGCAGGCGGCGTATCCACGCGGCGACTGTGGCGTCTTCGTCCTGGAAGAGGCGGTGCAGGTAGCTGGTGGAGATGTGGTGTGCGGCGGCAATGGTGCTCGGGGATGCGGAAGGTGAGGGCCCGCTGATGGGTCTCCGGGGGCAGGCAGGCGTCGGCTTCGAGCAGGTGGGCGAAAAGCGCGGCGACCAGTGGGGTCGCGATGGAGGCCAGCCGCGGCCGGTCGGAGGGCTGGTACGCGGCCGAGTCCGCGAGCAGCCGGGTGAGGAACTGTGCCAGCAGGGCGCCCATGCCTTCCCGGGCCGACACCGGCGCTCCGACGATTCGGCCGGCCATGTCGCGAGGCAGTGGCAGCAGGGCCTTGGGAACCTCCAGCGCCACAGTCTGAACCGCGTCCCTGGTGCTGTAGACGTCGTTCGGCAGCGACGACGAGTTGATGAACAGGTCGTAGGGCTTGTACTCGGTCTCCCGGTGCCGCCACACGCCTGCCCCGCTCCCGCGTACGACGAGTGATAGGTGGTACGCCTCGGGGTCGGACTGCCGGATCAGCTTCGATGTGCGTCGGAACACCAGCGGCTGGAACGTGGCAGACCACACGGTGACGGCACCGAGGTCCAGCACGCGCTGGGAGGCCCGGAAGTCGTCGGTGTGGTCGCTGTGCAGCTCCATGGGCGCATGGGTACGGCCCAAGAGCTCGGTCCAGTATGTGAACCGGTTCGTCGCGGACACGTCTTCGCTGCGGAACACCATCTCGTCCAACAACTGTCGTTTCACCGTTTCTGAAACCGCAGGGCACATGCCCTTCGGGGGATGGCGAGGCAGCAGAACGCGCCGGTTCCACTCGCGCCGGGCGGGTGCCGAAGGATCGCCCGGCCTGGTGACTGCCGGCATCAGCAGCCCGCCCCACCCTCGCATGCGTCGCGACGCCGACGACAAGACCCTCCGGAGCGCGGGGACCATCCCCGCATGCGCGGGGAGCACCCCAGCAATCTCCTCACCAATCCGGACGTTTCAGGACCATCCCCGCATGCGCGGGGAGCACAGTTCGTGACCTGCGGCTTTATCGCGGAGAGGTGTGGTTCTCGTACACTTTCGTTGATTCCGGCATAACGGGCATGAAGTGCAGTCCTTTTGCGCGGCAGTTCGGCGTCTGCGTGAATCGATTGTCTCAAACCGCCTTTGCTCCGGCCGCTCTTCCCAGGGCCGAACCCAGTTCGCAAAGCGATTTCCTGAACCTTCGTCACGCGGTCCTGGCCTGTCGTGTGCTGCTCCCCGAGCATGGGCCCCAGGGGCATCCGTGTGGGCGCTGTCGACTCCGGCCCCGTACTCGTAGGCACGGCCTGAGGGACATGGGTGCGCAGGATGGTTCTCTCGTCGATCCCTCGCAGGTGGTACGGCTTTCCGGACATGCGCCTCCCGGGCCACCGGCCCGCGCGCCCTGATGAGCTCCGGCGGCAACGTCAACCCGTGCACCGGCGAGCAGCCCAGCTGGGCGCAGGTCACGAGTGAGCGGGCCCGGACAGTGCTGCACTGCCTGGGCTCAGTCGACGGGCTGCCGGACAGGCGGTCGCCGTCCAGTCGTCCCCGTGTACCCGCTCCACGGGCCGGTACCCGCCCCCGCCCCTGCCCCCGTCCCCTCAGTCCCGCAGCGACCTACCGAACCCCGCGGCCAGTGGCATCCGCAGCCCCAGCGGCGGCGGCGCCGCCAGGGCGTCGGCCACCGGGCGGGCGTAGGCCCGGCCGAAGAGTGAGCCGCGGACGAAGTCCGTGACCAGCGCCGCCACTTCGGCCCGGTGCTGGCGCAGGCCATGGCCGTCCGAGTGGACCTCGAAACGGCAGGTGTCGCGGTTGGCCTTCTTGGCGCGTTCGGCCAGGCGGAAAGAGAGTTCGGGGTCGGTACGGGCATCGTTCGTACCGTGGACGAGCAGGACCTGCCGGCCGAGCAGATGCTTCACCGGTTCCGGCTCGACCGCCGCGTTCTCGGGCAGCCAAGGAGCCATCGCCAGAACGGAGCTGACCGCCGCGTGGCCGCCCGCGCGGAGGGCGGCGCGGCCGCCCATGCCGTGGCCGGCGAGGCAGACGGGGACGTCGCCGTAGCGTCGTACGACCTCGTCCACCGCCCATCGGGCGTCCGCCGCGAGCTGCGCGTCGGTCGCGTTCCAGCCGCGGCAGCGGTAACGCACGACATGCGCGGCGAGCCCGTCCTCCCGGCCCGCGCGGGCCAGGGTCCGGGCCAGCGGGAGCTGGAGGGCGTACGACAGGGGGGAGGGGCGGCGGTGCGAGTCGGCCTCGCCGTCCGGGAGCAGCAGAACCACGCCGCTGACCGCAGTTGGTGCTCCGGCCGTCCTGACGGCCCGTCCCAGCCTCGCAGCAGGCAGGGGGAGTGCGCGCCGCTGTGCCCTCCGATATCTGGCGAGGGGACGCCCGGCTTCAGCTGGGTGGGGAGTTGCTTCTCTCAACTGCTCTGACCTCGACTTTCTGTGAAGATTTGCACTTTTTGTTCGCGCCAAGACATCACGGATTGTTAGACTTATCGTGCATGTATATTGATCGTGTGGCTGTGACCAGAAAAGCTCGCCGGTTCTCCGGCGGCGTGTACGCCCTCGGGCTCCATGTGGTGTGGTGCCCGAAGTACCGCCGCCCGGTCCTCGACGGCCAAGTCGCGGTCCGGCTGCGTGAGCTTCTGGAGCAGAAGGCCGCGGAGCGCGGGTGGGAGATCACCGTCCTTGAGGTGATGCCGGACCACGTGCACCTGTTCGTCAAGCACGACCCGAAGTCGTCGGCGTCGTACGTGGCCAACCAGTTCAAGGGCTTCACCTCACGCGTGCTGAGGGAGGAGTTCCCGCACCTGAAGTCGAAACTCCCGACCCTGTGGTCGTCGTCGTACTTCGCCGCCTCAGCTGGCACCGTCCCGGCCGAGACGGTGCTGAAGTACATCGAGACCCAGCGGGAACGCCCGCGGCAGAAGGAGATGGGGGAGCAGGCGTGATCCGCGCATACAAGTTCCTCCTGCGCCCCACGGCCCGCCAGGAACAGGCCCTCCGCGAAATGCTGCGGGATCACTGCTCCCTCTACAACGGCGCGCTCCAGGAACGCCGTGACGCCTACCAGCACGGCTCGAAGACGAGCATCAGGTACGGCGACCAGTCCGCTCAGCTCAAGGGGATCCGCGCCTTCGACCCGGAGTGTCAGGGCCGCTGGTCCTTCTCCTCCCAGCAGGCCACCCTGCGCCGCCTGGACAAGGCGTTCCAGGCGTTCTTCCGTCGGGTCAGGAACGGCGAGAAGCCTGGCCACCCGCGCTTCAAGGGCATCGGCCACTTCGACACCGTGACTTTCCCCAAGGATGGCGACGGCTGCCGCCGGGACTCCACCCCCCACGCCCCCCAGGCCCGCGTCCGGCTCCAGGGCATCGGGCATATCCGCGTGCACCGGCACCGGCCCGTCGAGGGCCGGGTGAAGACGATCGCCGTCAAGCGGGAGGGCGACCGCTGGTACGTGGTCCTGTCGTGCGACGACGTGCCCGCCGAGCCCCTGCCCCCAACAGGCGTGGTCGTCGGCATCGATACGGGCGTGACCCACTTCCTGACCACTTCCCAGGGCGTGCACATCGCCAACCCCCGCTTCCTCGAAGCAGCGGCCGGGGAACTCGCCGAAGCCCAACGGCACCTGTCGACGTTCCCCCGGCGAACCAAGCGGCGGACCAAGAAGCACCGCGCCGCCGCCCGCAATGTCGCCATAATCCACGCAAAGATCCGGCGCCAGCGCCTCGACTATGCACACAAGACCGCGCTCGACCTCGTGCGCGACCACGACGCGATCGCGCACGAGAAGCTGAACACCGCGGGCATGACCCGCGCCCCCCGGCCGAAGCCCGATCCCGAGCAGCCCGATGTATTCCTTCCGAATCAGCGGGCCGCGAAGGCCGGGCTCAATCGCAGCATCCTCGACGTGGGTTGGGGGGTGTTCCTCGCGATCCTCGCCAGCAAGGCTGAAAGCGCCGGTCGGACCGTCGTCGCGGTGGACCCCCGCAACACTTCCCGCACCTGCCCGTCCTGCGGGCACACCGCGAAGGAGAACCGCGTCACCCAAGCGAAGTTCCAGTGCACGGCGTGCGGGCTCGTAGCCAACGCGGACCACGTCGGTGCCCTGAATGTCCTCAGCAGGGCCGGGCTGGTCCTCTGTGTCGCTGCTTAACCAGCGACACAGGAAGCCTGCACGTTCACGCGTGGGTGGAGTCACGACAGAACAGTGTCAGAAGGAGAGGCGTACTCCACCCGTATTCGCGGTCACTGTTACGTATCGGCAAGCGACAATCTACGCGCGTAGGCGCTAGAGTGCCCAAATGATGAGCCCGACCCTCCATGTGCCCGGCCAGGATCAGATCCGACGTGCCCCCAAGGTCCTTCTCCACGACCACCTCGACGGCGGCCTGCGCCCGGGAACGATCGTCGACCTCGCCCTCGCGAGCGGATACGACGGACTTCCCGAGACCGAGCCCGACAAGCTCGGCATCTGGTTCCGTGAGGCGGCCGACTCCGGATCGCTGGAACGCTATCTGGAGACGTTCGCCCACACCTGCGCCGTCATGCAGACCCGTGAGGCACTGTTCCGGGTGGCCGCCGAGTGCGCCGAGGACCTGGCCGCGGACGGTGTCGTCTACGCCGAGGTGCGGTATGCCCCCGAGCAGCACCTGGAAGCCGGGCTGACCCTCGAAGAGGTCGTCGAGGCGGTCAACGAGGGCTTCCGCGAGGGCGAGCGGCGGGCCCGCCGGGACGGGCGCCGCATCCGCGTGGGCGCGCTCCTCACCGCGATGCGGCACGCCGCCCGCTCCCTGGAGATCGCCGAACTCGCCAACCGCTACCGCGACCAGGGCGTCTTCGGCTTCGACATCGCGGGCGCGGAGGCGGGCTTCCCGCCCACCCGGCACCTCGACGCGTTCGAGTACCTCAAGCGCGAGAACAACCACTTCACCATCCACGCGGGCGAGGCCTTCGGGCTGCCGTCGATCTGGCAGGCCCTCCAGTGGTGCGGGGCCGACCGGCTCGGCCACGGCGTCCGCATCATCGACGACATCGAGGTCGCCGAGGACGGCGGTGTGAAGCTCGGCCGTCTCGCCTCCTACGTACGGGACAAGCGCATCCCGCTGGAGCTGTGCCCCAGCTCCAACCTCCAGACCGGCGCCGCCGCCTCGTACGCCGAGCACCCCATCGGGTTGCTGCGGAAGCTGCATTTCCGGGTCACCGTGAACACGGACAACCGGCTGATGAGCGGTACGACCATGAGCCATGAATTCGAGAAACTGACCGAGACTTTCGGATACACGCTCGACGACATCCAGTGGTTCACCGTCAACGCGATGAAGTCCGCGTTCATCCCTTTCGATGAACGTCTCGCGATGATCAATGATGTGATCAAGCCCGGATATGCCGAGCTGAAGTCCGAGTGGCTCTTCGAGCAGACCGCCACGACCAGCGTCTCTTCGACTTCCGGGGACTGATTCACACCTTCGCGGGGAACGGCCGGGGCGGCGAATTCCCGGCCGTTGCCCGGGTGGGGCATGTTTGCAGGACGGGTAGTGGGCTGACTACGTTTCAGAGCCGCTCACTTCCCCCTCCCCAAGGACGAATTTCACATGAAGCAGTCTGCCGTCAGGACTCTCGGCGTCGCCGCGCTCGGTGCCGCTTTCGCCGCTGCCGCCGCGGGCACCGCCTCCGCCGCCGTGTTGCCGGCCGACGCCGCGGCCACCGCCCTGCCGGTCGCCGGCTCGGCGCTGGAGAACACCACCCGGACCCTGCCGGTCCAGGACACGACCACCAAGCTCCTCGGCACCGGCCGGCAGAAGCTCGCCGGCGACACCACCGCCCCGGTCAAGGGCCTGCTCGGCGGTCTGCCCGCGGGTGGCCTGAAGACCGGCGGTCTGTCGGCCAACGGTCTCCCGCTCGGCGGCTGACCCTCGTTCACACGCCTGTGGGGCGGCCACCCGAACCGGGTGTCCGCCCCACAGGCGTGTGGTGCGACGCGTCACCAGGCGGTGGACGACGTCTTCTCGGCGGGGAAGAGCACCCACAGCGCCAGATAGAGCAGGAACTGCGGCCCCGGCAGCAGGCAGGAGAGCAGGAAGATGACGCGCATGGTTCCCGCGGAGGTGCCGAAGCGCCGTGCCAGCGCCGCGCACACCCCGCCGATCATGCGTCCGTCACGGGGGCGGACAAGTGCGGCCATGGTGGGCTCCTTCGTGAACCTTGCTGAGGGAGCAGCTCCGTCGTGCTCCCGATGCATCCATGGTCGCCCGACGAACAGGGGCAAAGCATCGCTCTACGGTGCGATACCGACCCTGGGAATCGTCGGGGTCGGCCCCTGAGCCGGCTCGTCCCTGGGGCGGGGCATCACCCTGATCCGCCGCTGCTTCCTGTGGCGCAGCCGCGCCCGGCCCACGGGTACGACCAGCAGATGGGCGAGCGCCACGCCGATCGTGTTCAGCAGCAGCGAGTCGACGTCGACGACCTGTCCCGGCACTCCGGTCTGCAGCAGCTCGATGGCGAGCGAGATCAGTGTCCCGGCCGCGACGGTACGGGCCATCGAGGCCCACGGGGAGACGAACAGCCGCCCTCCGGCCATCGGCAGCAGCACGCCGAGCGGGGCCAGCAGCAGCAGCCCCGCGCCGATCCGGCGGGTGGCCTCGACCGGGCCGAGCGACAGGTCCGCTCTGATGCCGGCGAGCGGGTGGAAGTTCGAGGCGGTCGTCCACGGCACGTCGAGGGGGCGCAGCGTCAGCCAGCCGACAAGCAGCAGATGCGCGAGGAGGAGAGAGACCCCGGCCGCGCGGAAGCGGATGGCAGCTCGACTGCCCGAACCTTGACGCACGCCCCCCAAGACGCGCCGGGCGGCAGGATCGGTTCCGCCGGTCCGGACGAACCCGTCGCCCGGACCGGCTCGGGCCGATCCCGGCCCACGGCGCGCGAGAACGGAGGGGCGGCCGTCGGACGTCTTTCGCGCCTGTGGCATTCCCGCGCTCAGGCCTTTGGCCGTGCCCCCAGCGTCGGCACGGCCTTCGGCCTCGCCCTCGTCTCCGCGGTGCACAGATACCCGCGCGGCGCGTAGTTGCCGGGCCCGGCCAGCACCACCGTGCCCTTCGGGGCGAGCGCTTCGCTCTCCGCGTAGGTACACACGATCTGCGCCAGCGCCTCGGCCGGCAGGTCCTCCGGCTGCTTGCTGAGCCGCAGCGTGCCCTGCCGGTCGCCGCTGCGGTCCGGGCCGATCCGCAGCCCGGCCGGGACGGCCGTGGTGAACCCGGCCTGCCGCTCGTCGGCGGGCGGCTTCTGCTCCAGTTCCTCCAGGAGCGCCTGCGCTATCCGGATCCGGTCCGACTTCGTGTCCGGGACCTGCACCGTGCGGTCCACCGTGACCAGCTGCGAGGAGCAGACCAGATAGATCTGTACAGGGATGCCCTGGAGGGCCTGGGTGGTGACGTCCTCCGCGGACATCGAGCACGGCACCTGGGACGGTGCCGCTCCGGCGTCCACCGGCACGGAGGTGGTCCTGATCCCGCAGCCCGCGGTCAGCACGGCGGCGGTCACGACACCGGCCAGCGCCACGGCCGACCGGACCGCCCGGCGGTTGCCGCCCGTCATGTCGCCTCGCCCTCCTCGTCCTGGCTCCCCGGGTCGCGGTCCGCGTCGGAACGGGTGAGCGGCTCGGCGTCGCGCGGCAGCCGCAGGACGAACACCGCGCCGTCGCCGTCCGGTGAGTTCGCGGCCGTGATGTCACCGCCGTGGATGTGCGCGTTCTCCATGGCGATCGACAGGCCGAGGCCGCTGCCCTCGGAGCGCGGCCGGGAGGCGCTGGCCTTGTAGAACCGGTCGAAGACGTGCGGCAGGACGTCCTCGGGGATGCCGGGGCCGTGGTCGCGGACCTCGATGACGAGTTCGTCGCCCTCGGTCCGCACCGCGACCCGTACCGGCGAACCGCCGTGCTTGAGGGCGTTGCCGATCAGATTCGCCAGGATCACATCGAGCCGGCGAGGGTCGAGGCGGACCAGCATGCCTCGCTCGGCGTCCAGATCCACCGCGTCCAGCCAGGCACGTGCGTCGATGCAGGCGGTGACCTGGTCGGCCACATCGACCGTGTCGAGGACGAGCCGGGCCGTGCCCGCGTCGAAGCGGGTGACCTCCATCAGGTTCTCCACCAGGTCGTTGAGGCGCCGGGTCTCGCTCACCACCAGGTGCACCGCGGGCGCGATCATCGGATCGAGGTTGTCCGCCTCGTCCTCCAGCACCTCGGTGACGGCGGTCAGCGCGGTGAGCGGGGTGCGCAGTTCGTGCGACATGTCGGCGACGAACCGCCGGCTCGCCTCGTCCCGCGCGCTCATGTCCGCGACCTTCTTCTCCAGCGAACTCGCGGTCCTGTTGAACGTACGGGAGAGGTCGGCGAGTTCATCGGTGCCGGACACCACGAGCCGGGTGTCGAGCTTGCCCTCGCCGAGCTTGCGGGCGGCGTCACCGAGCCGCTGCACGGGCCGCAGCACGGTCGTCGCGGCGGCCTGCGCGAGCAGCGCCGAGCCGACCAGGGCGAGCCCGGTGGCGATCCCCAGCGACCAGGCGAGGGAGTTCAGATCCTGACGCTCCTGGTCCAGGGACTTCAGCATGTAGCCGGTGGGGCCGCCGCCGATGATCTTCGTCCCGCCCACCAGATACGGCGTGCCGCGGATGCTGGTCCGCTGCCAGAACAGGTGGTACGCGTACTTGTTCCCCGCCTCGATCGGCTGCTTCTTGTTGACGGCCTTCTGCAGCGACAGCGGCACGTTGTCGAGCGTGAAGATGTCCAGGTCGGAGTTGCCGACGATCGGCTTGCCGTGGTCGCGCTCGTCGACCAGCAGCACGCTGTAGCCGGGCGAGCTGCTGGCCATCTGCACGGCGGCGTTCTGCAGATCGTCCTTGGTGGGCCGCGGCGGCAGCGAGGCCGCCCGGTTCTGCATCTCCTGACGGAAGTCCCCGAGGGCGGCGTCCTGGGTGCGGGTCAGCACGGCCTCGCGGTTCAGCCAGTACGCGATCCCCGAGGCGGACACCGCGGCGGTCAGCGCCACCAGCGCGAACACCACGACGAGACGCAGCCGCAGACTGGTCCAGCGAAGCCCGGTGAGCAGGCTCCGTTTGACGACATCGCTCACTGAGGCGAATCCAGCCGGTAGCCCACACCCCGAACGGTACGGATCAGGGTCGGCGAGGACGGCACGTCCTCCACCTTGGCGCGCAGCCGCTGCACACAGGCGTCCACGAGCCGGGAGTCACCGAGGTAGTCGTGCTCCCAGACCAGCCGCAGCAGCTGCTGCCGTGACAGGGCCTGGCCCGGCCGACGGCTCAGCTCCAGCAGAAGTCGCAGCTCGGTCGGCGTGAGCTGCAGATCCTCGCCGTTCTTGGTCACGGTCATCGCGGAACGGTCGATCACCACGTTCCCGAAGGACGCGGAGTCGGTGGACTCGCGCTCGCCGCGGCGCAGCACCGCCCGGATGCGGGCGTCGAGCACCCGGCCCTGCACGGGTTTCACCACGTAGTCGTCGGCGCCGGACTCAAGTCCCACGACGACGTCGATGTCGTCGTTGCGCGCGGTCAGCAGAATGATCGGCAGCTGGTCGGTGCGCCGGATGCGCCGGCACACCTCGAAACCGTCGATGCCGGGCAGCATCACATCCAGCACGATCAGATCCGGCCGCTGTTCACGCAGCAGTTTCAGGCCGTCCTCTCCCGTCGCCGCGGTGGCCACACGGTGGCCCTGGCGTGACAGCGAGAGTTCGAGGGCCGTGCGGATGGCGTCGTCGTCCTCGATCAGCAACAGGAAAGGCACGCTGGTCATTCTGACCCATGGTGGAGCCCCAGTTCGACAGTTGGCGCCGACTCATGCATCCCGCACACCGCCGACGCGCCGACGGCAGGCCCTGTGACAGGGCTGTGACAGTCGGCGGACAGCCCGATGAAACTGCCCCGGCAAGCTCATTGGCACAAGGAACGGACGGACTCCACCGATGGGGGGCGCACGATGAACGCAATTCACAGCACCACCGCAAGCGCAGTTGTCACGCGTCTCCACGATGTCGGCCGGAGCACCGAGAAATCCGGTGCCGTGGGGGGCGCCTCCCTGCTCGATCGGAGCCGAGAGCTCGGGGGCGGGCGGGGGTGCGTGCGCGGCGTCGGGCGTCAGCACACGTCGTACATGACGGTGATCGACGCGTCCGTGGGGGCCAACGGGGGAAACGGCGGGGGAAGCAACGGGGGAGCCGCGTACGGGGAGGTCACGGGGGAGCGGAAGGCCCCGGCGCAGGTCGAGGACGCCGAAACGGCGTTCACGGCCTACGTCCGGGAGCGCCGCGCCTCCCTGTACGCAACCGCCTATCACCTGACCGGTGACCGGTTCGAGGCCGAGGACCTGCTGCAGAGCGCCCTCTTCTCGACGTACCGGGCGTGGGACCGGATCAGTGACAAGGCGGCGGTCGGCGGCTACCTGCGCCGCACCATGACCAATCTGCACATCAGCGCCTGGCGCAGGCGCAAGCTCAACGAGTACCCGACCGAGGAGCTGCCGGAGACGGCGGGCGACACGGACGCGATGCGCGGCACGGAACTGCGCGCCGTGCTCTGGCAGGCGCTGGCGCGGCTGCCGGAACTCCAGCGCACGATGCTGGTCCTGCGCTACTACGAGGGCCGCACCGACCCGGAGATCGCGGCCATCCTCGACATCAGTGTCGGCACGGTGAAGTCCAGCATCTGGCGGTCGCTCCGCCGGCTGCGCGAGGACGAGGTCCTCAGCTTCGGCCGTGACGAGGAGGAGTCCTTCGGCGAGTTGGTGGCCTGAGGGGACGGGGGGGATACGGGGGATACGGGGGAGAGCGGGGCCACTGCTTCGGGGGAGGCGGTGGTGCACGGGGGAAGTGCTGCGGGGTCGGACGGGCTGGGGGCCCGTCCGACCCCGTCGTCATGCCCCCGGCCCCCCGGCCCCCCGGGGGCCGACGGGGTGCGGGATCCAGGGCGGAGCTCCGCTCACGGGAAGGGCCGGGGCAGGGGCGCGCCCGAGGCCGGATGCCCCCGCCCCGCTCCCGGAACACCGTCCCCCGCTTCCGGGGCGCCGTCCTGCCGCTCCCGCTACGCCGTCCCCCGCGCCGCGGGCGCCCGTCGGCACCGGCCCGCCGCGGCAGCGGCCAGCCGCCCCAGGGCCTCCTCCTTGCCGCACGGATACGCGCCCAGCGCCGTCTGCCGCGCCACGATCCGCCGCTCCGCCCACATCAGCCGCCACCCCCGCCGCAGCAGGAACGGCACCGACTTGCGCCCCTCGCGCAGATCCCGCAGCAGCCGTCGGCGGAATGTCGTCGTGGGTCGGCCGCGCAGGCACAGCGCGTCCGCGAGGACCCCCAGCTCCTGGCACCGTTCGACTATGTCCGCCGCGAAGATCCCCTCGGCCACGAACAGCGGGGTGCGCTGGATGTGGAAGGCCTCCCGGTCGATACGGGAGCTCGTGGCGATGTCGTACACCGGGACCTCGGTGCGTCCCGTGCGGCACAGCTCCGCGATCGCGGCCACCGCCGCATCGGCGTCCCAGGACTGTGCGGAGTCCCAGTCGATGTCCGTGCAGCCGGCAACGAGCGGCAGGGTGGGGTCGTCGCCCTCCTTGTAGAAGTCGTCCAGACGCAGCACCGGAAGGTCGGTGCGGGCGGCCAGGGAGGACTTGCCGGAGCCGGAAGGGCCCGCGAGCAGCACGACGCGGGTCGGGGGAGGTTGCGAATTCACAGGACACGAGTGTGAGGCATTGACCCGCGCAGGGGATCCCCCGGAGGTCGGGTTGGTATCGAGCATCACACCTCAACTACTCTACGTACCCAGATGGTTACTCGATCGTCTCGATCGGGTGGGAACTCCATGGCACGTCACGCACTTTCCGAGTCCCGGCGCCGCACCCCGCTGCGGGCAGGTCTGACCGTCACCGCGGTGGGTGCCGCACTCTGCGCGGGGGGTGCGGCGGCCCAGGCGGCGCCGCTGCCCCTCGCTCCGGCCGCGGGCACCGACAGCAGACTCGGTGGGCTCGGAGAGGCGGCCGACAGCGCGGTGACCGGGGCGGTCGGGCAGTCGCTCAGGAGCGGCACCGCACCGGTCACGCACCTCCGGCTCGACCCGCTGGCCGGCACGGGCACGGACCCGCTGGACAACGCGGTGGGTACGCAGGTCGCCGACTTCAAGCCGCTCTCCACGGCCGCCGTCACCGGCCCGTTGAGCGGCGGTGGCGCGCTGAAGGACCTCCCGGTGGCCGGGCAGGTGGCAGGAGTGCTGCACGGCTGAGAAGCGCGTGCACGCGGTCGCGGCCCGCTCCTCCGGGGAATGCGGAGGGGCGGGCCGCGGTCGCACGGGTCAGTACGAGGACCCCGAGACGCCCAGCGCACCCGTCGGGTGCCAGACCGTCTTCGTCTCCAGGAAGGCCGTCAGGCGGTGGGTGCCGGGATCGGCCGACCAGTCGGAGGCGCTGTCCTCCTGCGCGGCCGGCGCGCGGAGCACCCGCTTCAGATTGTCCGCCGCCGCGATCTCCAGCTCCTTCGCCAGGGCGGCGTCCGCGCCCGTGAGGTCGATGGCGTTCACATCCTGGTGGGACGCGAGCGGTGTCGCGATCTCCGCCGTCTTCCCGGACAGGATGTTCACCACGCCGCCCGGCAGGTCGGAGGTGGCCAGCACCTCGCCCAGGGACAGGGCCGGGAGGGGGGAGTCCGCCGAAGCGATGACGACCGCCGTGTTGCCGGTCGCGATCACCGGGGCGATCACCGAGACCAGCCCCAGGAACGACGATTTCTGGGGCGCCAGGACCGCGACGACACCGGTCGGCTCGGGCGTGGACAGGTTGAAGAACGGGCCCGCGACCGGGTTGGCCCCGCCCACGACCTGGCCGATCTTGTCGGTCCACCCCGCGTACCAGACCCAGCGGTCGATCGCCGCGTCCACGACGGCCGCCGCCTTGGACTTTGACAGGCCCTCCGCGTCCGCCACCTCGCGTACGAACTGCTCCTTGCGGCCCTCCAGCATCTCCGCGACGCGGTAGAGGATCTGGCCGCGGTTGTACGCGGTCGCGCCCGACCAGCCGCCGAACGCCTTGCGGGCGGCCACGACCGCGTCCCGCGCGTCCTTGCGGGAGGACTGGGGGGCGTTCGCCAGCCACTTGCCCTCGCCCGCCGCGCCAGCGGCTGACTTCTTCGCCGTCACCTCGTACACCCGGCCGCTCTCGGAGCGGGGGAACTTGCCCCCGACGTACAGCTTGTAGGTCTTGAAGACGCTCAGACGGTTATCGGACATCGAGGTACGCCTCCAGGCCGTGACGACCGCCTTCGCGGCCGAAGCCCGACTCCTTGTAGCCGCCGAAGGGCGAGGTCGGGTCGAACTTGTTGAACGTGTTGGCCCAGACGACACCCGCCCGGAGCTTGTTCGCCACCGCGAGGATGCGGGAGCCCTTCTCCGTCCAGATGCCGGCCGAGAGGCCGTACTGGCTGTTGTTGGCTTTGGCGACGGCCTCGTCGGGCGTGCGGAACGACAGCACGGACAGCACCGGGCCGAAGATCTCGTCGCGGGCGATGGTGTGCGCCTGGGTGACGTTCGTAAACAGCGTCGGGGCGAACCAGTAGCCGGAGGAGGGGAGTTCACAGGGGGCGGACCAGCGTTCGGCGCCCTCCGTCTCGCCGGTCTCGACGAGCGCGGTGATCCGGGCGAGCTGCTCCGCGGAGTTGATCGCGCCGATGTCGGTGTTCTTGTCCAGCGGGTCGCCGAGCCGGAGCGTCGACAGCCGGCGCTTCAGGGCGTCCAGCAGCTCGTCCTGGATCGACTCCTGCACGAGCAGCCGCGAGCCCGCGCAGCAGACCTGGCCCTGGTTGAAGAAGATGCCGGTGACGATGCCCTCGACGGCCTGGTCGATCGGGGCGTCGTCGAAGACGATGTTGGCGCCCTTGCCACCCAGTTCGAGGGTGACCTTCTTGTCCGTGCCGGCGACCTGACGGGCGATGGCCTTGCCGACCGCCGTCGACCCGGTGAAGGCGACCTTGTCGACGTCCTCGTGCGCGACGAGCGCGGCGCCCGCGTCCCCGTACCCGGTGAGGATGTTCACGACACCCTTGGGCAGGCCGGCCTGGCGGCAGATGTCCGCGAAGAACAGCGCGGAGAGCGGGGTCGTCTCGGCGGGCTTGAGGACCACCGTGTTGCCGGTGGCGAGCGCCGGGGCGATCTTCCAGGCGAGCATCAGGAGCGGGAAGTTCCAGGGGATGACCTGGCCCGCGACGCCAAGGGGGCGGGGGTTCGCGCCGAAACCGGCGTGGTCCAGCTTGTCGGCCCAGCCCGCGTAGTAGAAGAAGTGCGCCGCGACCAGGGGGAGGTCCGCGTCGCGGGTCTCCTTGATCGGCTTGCCGTTGTCGAGGGTTTCGAGAACGGCGAGCTCGCGGCTGCGCTCCTGGATGATCCGGGCGATCCGGAACAGGTACTTGGCACGCTCGGAGCCGGGCAGCGCCGACCACTTCTCGAACGCCCTGCGGGCAGCCTTCACGGCCCGGTCGACGTCCGCGGCGCCGGCCTGCGCGACCTCGGAGAGCACCTCCTCGCTGCTCGGCGAGACCGTCTTGAAGACCTTCCCGTCGGCCGCGTCGGTGAACTCACCGTCGATGAACAGGCCGTACGAGGGCGCGATGTCGACGACCGAGCGCGACTCGGGAGCGGGTGCGTACTCGAATGTAGATGCCATGGGGATCAGTCCACCGTCACGTAATCGGGGCCGGAGTAGCGGCCGGTGCTGAGCTTCTGGCGCTGCATCAGCAGATCGTTCAGCAGGCTGGAGGCGCCGAAGCGGAACCAGTGGTTGTCCAGCCAGTCCTCGCCCGCGGTCTCGTTCACCAGCACCAGGAACTTGATCGCGTCCTTGGAGGTGCGGATGCCGCCGGCCGGCTTCACGCCGATCTGCACGCCGGTCTGCGCCCGGAAGTCGCGCACGGCCTCCAGCATCAGCAGGGTGTTCGCGGGCGTGGCGTTGGTGGAGACCTTGCCGGTCGACGTCTTGATGAAGTCCGCGCCCGCCAGCATGCCGAGCCAGGAGGCGCGGCGGATGTTGTCGTACGTGGACAGCTCGCCGGTCTCGAAGATCACCTTCAGCCGGGCGTCGGCGCCGTCGGGCCGGGCGCACTGCGCCTTCACGGCGAGGATCTCCTCGTACACCTTGAGGTAGCGGCCGGAGAGGAAGGCGCCCCGGTCGATCACCATGTCGATCTCGTCGGCCCCGGCGGCCACGGCGTCGCGGACGTCCGCGAGCTTGACGTCGAGCGCGGCGCGGCCGGCCGGGAAGGCTGTCGCCACGGACGCCACCTTCACGCCGGAACCGGCCAGTGCGGCGACGGCGGTCGCCGCCATGTCGGGGTAGACGCAGACCGCCGCGGTGCGCGGGGTCGTGCGGTCGGTCGGGTCGGGATGGACGGCCTTGGCGGCGAGGGCCCGGACCTTGCCCGGGGTGTCCGCGCCTTCCAGCGTCGTCAGGTCGATCATCGAAATGGCCAGGTCGATGGCGTACGCCTTGGCCGTCGTCTTGATCGAACGGGTTCCGAGGGACGCGGCGCGCGCTTCGAGGCCGACGGCGTCGACGCCGGGCAGCCCGTGCAGGAAGCGGCGCAGCGCACTGTCGGACGCGGTCGCGTCGGAGAGGGGGGTACCTCCCTGCTCGAACACGGTTGAGAGCTTGGGGGAGGGGGCTGTGGTGGGCATGGTCACCAGAGGAGCATATCTACGCGCGTAGCGACCTGTACAGGGGGCCAGGTCGTCCGAGCGTCCCGCGGTACGGGGGCGGGCGCCCCGGCACCCCGTGCGTGCGTCAGGCAGAATCGGGCCCATGACGAGCCCCACACCGCCCGCCGAGCCGACCTATGCCGACCGGACCTTCCGGTCGCCCGCCGGGATCGTCGGTGGTGTCCTGCTGCTTGTGCTCATCTGCTGGGTCGGCGGGGATGCCGCGCTCCGGGGCCACGGGCGGGTGCCGTGGCTGGCGCTGGCCGGGATGCTGACCGCGGTGCCGCTGGTCGTCGCGTTCACGCTGCGGCCCGTCGTGTTCGCCGATGAACAGCGTGTCAAGATCCGTAACCCGTTCCGGACGATCACGATGCCGTGGACCGCGGTCGCGGATCTGCGGGCCGGGTATTCCAGCGAGCTGTTCACCGAGGACGGCACCAAGTACCAGATGTGGGCGGTGCCGGTGTCGCTGCGGCAGCGGAAGAAGGCGGCCCGGAGGCAGTCCCTGCAGTCGGTGGACGACCCGTACGGCCGGACCTCCGTGCACGCCGACGTCCGCGACAGCAAGTCCCGCATGGCGACGGCCGACCGGACCATGGCGGACCTGCGGGAGCTGGTGGAGCGCGCGAAGACGGGCGCGGGCGCGGCGAAGTCCGCGCCATCGCAGGCGGCCCCGGCATCCTCGGTCTCGGTGCGCTGGGCGTACGAGGTGATCGCACCGGCGGTGGTGGGCGCGGTGCTGCTGGCGGTGCTGTTCGCGGCCGGTTGAGGCGGTGCCGAGGTGCGTCCGCAAGGGGCGGGCCTCGGCGTACGTACACCGGCCTCCCCCGGCCGCACCCGGGGGGAGGCCCCGGCGCCGCCCCTCCGCCTGTGCTTCCTCCGCCTACGCCTCGTCGGCCGGTCGGTAGGTGCACACCTGCACCCCTGTGGCGCCGGTGACGGCCGAGACCAGCTCAAGCGCGCGCAGCGCACCGTCGTCGGGGAAGATCGTCTTTCCGCCGCCGAGGATCACCGGCATGATCACCAGCCGGAGCTCGTCGACCAGGCCCTCGCTCAGCAGGGTGCGTACGAGCGTGGGGCTGCCCATGACGAGCAGGTCGCCGCCGTCGGAGCCGCGCAGTTCCTTGATGCGGGCGAGGGCCTTGGCGCCGGGGATGCGCGTGGTGCCGTCCCAGGACAGTTTGTCGTCGCTCAGGGTGTTGGACACGACGTACTTCGGGATGGCGTTCATCCGGTCGGCGAACGGGTCGCCGGCCCGGTCGGGCCACGCCGCGGCCATCGTCTGCCACGTACGGCGCCCGAACAGCAGCGCCTCGGCGCCGGACAGCGCGTCGTCGAATGCGCCGCCCACCACCTCCGGATCGAAGAACGCGTGCGACCAGCCACCGTGGGCGAAGCCGCCGTCGGTGTCCTCGTCGGCGCCGCCCGGCGCCTGCACGACGCCGTCCAGACTCATGAACTCACTGATCACGATGCGCATGGGGCTCGCTCCCTATTTCATCCCACTCGGCGGTACGGCAATGAAGACTGCCGTACCGCCCCGAAATCATCGCGGATCCTCGATCGCGTCGGGGCCGGTCGGCGGCGGCACGGTCCGAAGACGCCGACGGGGCCGCGGACGTGGGGGACCCGTCGCCGGCGTCCCCGCCGTCACGCGGCGAGGAGTGCGAAGGAACCGGGAGCGGCGGTCGGCACGGCGAGGAACTCGAAGGGGCCGGGAGGGGACGGTCAGCACGCCGAGGCAGGCGATGACGAGCGCGATCCCGGTCCAGCCGAGGACGGGCAGGTGTTCGCCCACGACCAGCACCGCGAACACCGCCGCCACGGCGGGCTCCAGCAGGGACAGGGTCGTCGCGGTGCTCACGGGGACGCGGGCCAGGCCGAACCCGAACAGGACGTACCCGGTGAACATCGGCACCAGCGCCATGTAGAGGCCGACGCCCGCGTTCGTCCAGGAGGCGATCAGCGGTGCGCCGGTGGCCAGCAGCACGGGTACGAGCATCAGCCCGCCCAGCCCGAACACCGCTCCCATGGCCGCGCGGGAGGCGATGCCGCGGGTGATGAGACGGTGCGCCGCCCACGCGTACGCGGCGTAGGTCAGGCCCGCGACCAGCCCGAGCCCCACGCCGGCGATGGTCTGCCGGGCGGACCCCGCACCGGTCGCGGAACCGCCCCGCGCGGCCTCGGCGGCACACAGCAGCACGGTGCCGGCCAGTCCCAGGGCGGCCCCGGCCATCCATCGCCGGGACAGCCGCCGCCGGTCGACGATCCGTTCCATCAAGGCCGATGCCAGCGGGGCCGAGCCGATCGAGACGACCGTTCCCGCCGCGACACCGGCCAGATGCATGGAGGTGTAGAACGCCAGTGGGTACAGCGCCACGCCGACTCCTCCGACGAGCACGGTCCGCCACTGCGCCCCGAGCTGCGCGCGGCCCTGCGCGATGCGGCGCCCGGCCACGAGCGCCTGCAGCAGGCCGCCCAGGCCCATCGCCGCGGCGCCGATCGCCAGGGGCCCCACCTGCGGCGCGAAGGTGGCCGCGGTGCCCGTGGTGCCCCACAGCACCGAGGCCAGCAGTACGGCGAACGCGCCCGCGCCAGGTCCGGCGGCGCGCCCGGCCTGCCGGATCACAGGCCGTCCACCAGACGAGCCGCCATGTCGCGTGCCCGTCGCATGCGTACGCCGTCTCCTTCGAGGCCCGCGCGCACGATGGCCCCTTCGAGCAGGAACGCCAGGTGTTCCGCCGCGGCGCGGGCCCGCTCGTCCCGGCCGGGCAACAGCTGCTGGAGATGGGCCAGGAGCAGGTCCTCGACCTGCTCCTTGTGGTGGCGCACCACCGTGCGGCCCTCGTGCCCGTTGGGCAGCTCGGCGGCGGCGTTGAGCAGCCCGCATCCCCGGAAGCCGTGCTCATAGGCGAGATCGGCATGGTCGGCGTAGGCGTCGAAGACCGCGAGCACGCCCTCCCTCGGGCCCCGCGTATCGGCCAGGCGCCGCTGGTAGAGGCCGAGCCACTCCTCGTGCCGGGCCTGGAGGTAGGCGGAGACGAGATCGGCCTTGGAGGCGAAGTTGTTGTAGAGGCTCATCTTCGCCACACCGGCCTCGGCCGTGATGGTGTCGATCCCGGTCGCCGCGACGCCGTCGGCATAGAACCGGCGCGCCGCAGCGTCGAGGATCCGCCCTCGTGCGGCCCCGCGTCGCCGCGTCACCGGCTGCTTCTCGCCGGCCTTCGGATCGGTCATTCCTGCCCCTCTGCTGAATTAGGTAGACCAGTCTACCTAATAATGGGGGCTTGGCCGTGGCCCGGTCGTCGAAGCCGCTCCGGGGGCCGGTCATGCGCGGACCCCGGCCCGATTCCGGCGGGCCGGGGTCCGTGTCACCTCATGCGGGCGGTGGGCCCGGTCACCAGTCGTAGTCGTCGTGCTCGATCACCCGGAAGCTTCCCCCTACTCCATCGGGGACGAAGATGCCTCCTTCGACGCGTCGCGGGAACACGCCATTGGTGGCGCCGTACGGTCCGACGGTGGCGACAGGGGCGCCGTTGTCGCAGGTCGCCCCGCTGAAGACCTCGACGGTCCGGCGGCTGTCGTTGAAGATGTTGAAGCTCGTGGAGCCGAGGCCGCTGGCGGCGGTGATGCAGCCGCCGGGGGTCGCGGAGTACGTGCGCTCGTTGAAGTGGATCCTGCCCTCGTCGCGCCTGTCGCGGCCCTCGCCGTAGCCTCCGCCACCGCCTCGGCCCTCGCCGTAGCCTCCTTCGCCGCCTCGGCCTTCGCCGCCTCGGCCTCCTTCGTCGCCCCGGCCCTCGCCGTTGCCTCTGCCCTCGTCGCCCCTGCCTCCGTTGCCCTTTCCGGTATCGCCCGCACCGTCGGGGACCGCGGCGGGGGCGGGAGCGGGGGCGGCGGCCTGCTGGACGATCGGGGGCGCCGGGGCCGCCGGGGCCACCTGGGCCGGCTCGGAGGTGGCGGCCGAGGTGAGGGTGCTGCCGGTGGCGATCAGGGCCGCGACGGCCGCGACCGCGCCGACGATCACGGTGGAACGTTTAGCCATGTCACTTCTCCTGTCTCAGAGAGGTCGGCTGCGCAGTCGACCCGTGACTGAACGTACTTTCGCCCCCCATACCTGTCATATCGGGCGTATCGAAAAGCTGAACCCGGGGCGCCGGTCGGGACGGCGGCCACCCGTATGCCATTCAGGTGCAATCTGACAGCCCATCGGCATCCTTTGTGCGCAGGTGAATTGATGTGCCGTTCGCCTGTCCGGGCGACCCCCCGGCACCCGCTCGCCCCGAAAGCGGCGTGTCGTTCGTTGACACGGTCCGGGCGGGAGGCGCCGGGACCCTCTCCCGATCGGGCTGCCAGCGGGTACGGGTGTCAGCCGGTCCCGCGGGCCGTGCGCCGGTCCGTGCCTTCGCCGATGCGCTCGGCACTTGATCCGTTCGGGTGGCCGAGGCATCGGCTCTTCATACCGATGGCGCCGTACGGGACGGTGCGCAGCGCGGACGGCGGCGCGGCCGCGCAACCGGAGCGTCGCCGCGAACCCGCCTGCCCGCCTCACCTGTTGAGGAAGTCCGCACACCGGTAGGGGCCCGGCGTGGCGCCTTCGGGCGATCGCAGGGTGACCTCGACGTCGTCGGTCCTGACCTTTTGGTCGAGTACGGACTGGGCGCGTGCCAGCGTGCACACCAGCTGGCCCGTGCCCTGATCGCGCCCCGTCTGCGGATAGGGGCCGTAGAGGCGCAACGTGACCCGGCTGCCCGTTCCGGTCGCCGAGAAGCCGGGGAGCTCGACGAAAGAGGTGAGCCCGTCGCCCTGCGCGGCGGGCGACGGCCCCGCGAGGAGCAGCTTCACCACCGAGTCGAGGTCCTTGATCTTCACGTCCGGCACGGGCACCCCGCGCAGTCCGTCGGCGGACACGAAGTACAGCCGGAATCCGCGCGTCGGCCCGGACGCGGACTCGCCCGCGCCGATCACTCCGGTCGGCTGCACGCCACACCCCATGAGGGCGATTCCCAGCGCGGCCACCACGACTCCCTGCCGGACCTTCACTCCGCGTCCTCCCCTGTACGTCGCAGGGGCAGCCGCAGTGTGAACACCGCGCCGCCCCGCGGTCCGTCGGCCACGTCGATCGTGCCGCCGTGCAGCCGCGCGTTCTCCAGCGCGATCGCCGTGCCGAGCCCGCTGCCCTGTCCGCTGTCGTCGGCCGCGCCACGCGTGCGGGCCTCGTCCGCCTTGTAGAACCGGTCGAAGACCCGCTCCCGGGCCCCCGGCGGCAGCCCGGGACCGTGGTCGGCGATCTCCAGCGTCACCCACTCCCCGTCCGCCGCGAGGGCCGTCCCCAGGGTCACGGTGATCGGCGGGGCCCCGTGCCGCAGCGCGTTGCCCCCCAGGTTCGCGACGATCACGTCGATGCGGCGCCGGTCGACCACCGCCCTTACGTCCTCCTGGAGACGCGTCCGCACCCGGTCCGTCCAGCCGCGCAGCGCCAGTGAGGCCCGTACGGTGTCGGCGAGGTCCGTCTCGGTCGCGTTCAGCCGTACCGCCCCGGCGTCGAAGCGGGAGATCTCCATCAGGTCCTCGACCAGCCGGGCCAGCCGTGCCGTCTCCGCGCCGACGGTACGGGCCGCCCGCGCCGCGTCCGGCGGCAGCTGGTCGGCGTCCTCCTCCAGGACGGTGGCCACCATCGTCATCGCCGCGAGGGGCGTGCGCAGTTCGTGCGACACGTCCGCCACGAAGCGGCGCGCCTTGGCCTCCTGCTCGCGCAGTTCCGCGTCGGAGGCCTGGAGCGCGTCGGCGGACTCGTTGAACGTCCGTGCCAGGTCGGCGAGTTCGTCGTGCCCGGTGACGGCGACCCGGCTGCCGAGGTCTCCGGCCGCGAGCTCGCGGGTGGCCCGGCCCAGCTTCCGTACCGGACGAAGGACCGTCCCCGCGGCCAGCAGCGCCAGCACGGCGGACAGCAGCACCACCGGCGCGATGCCCGTCCGTACGGAGTCCAGCAGGGCGGCGGTGTCGTCGCGTTCGGCGCGCAGATCGGTGATCGCGAAGACCTCCAGGCCGGAGGTGCGGTGGTCCCCGTCGGCGTACCGCACCGGCATGCCGACGACCAGATAGGGCTCGCCCCGCCACACCACCCGCTGGAACCGGGCCCCGCCCCCGGCGCGCACGGCGGCGCGCAGCTCGGCGGTGATCCTCTCCTCCGTGTCGGCGAGCGAGTCGGAGACCGCGACGAGGTCCTGGTAGCGGACGACCACGATGCGGGCGCCGATGCCGTCCGAGACCTTCGCCGCGAACCGGGACAGCGCCCGCTGGTCGGGCGGTACGTCGAAGTCGGCCGCGACCGCGGTGACCCGCTCCCGCAGGTCGTTCACGGCGGCGTTCTGGGTGCGCTGGAGGACGGCGGTGCGAGCGTCCCGGTAGGCGAGGGCGGTCGCGGTCACCGCGCTGATGAGGGCGACGACGACGAAGGTGACGACGAGCCGGGTGCGCAGCCCGCCGACCAGCCGCCGGGTGCGCCGCTTGGGGGCGGCGCCGCGCCCGCCGCCGTCCGTGCGGATCGCAGCGGCTGTGTCCGTGCGGTTCGCAGCGGCCGTTTCCGTACGGTTCACAGCGGCCCGAAGCGGTAGCCGAAGCCCCGCACCGTCTGTATGTAACGCGGCTTCGCGGGCACGTCCTCGATCTTGGCCCGCAGCCGGCCGACCGCCGCGTCCACCAGCCGGGAGTCGCCCAGGAAGGTGTGGTCCCAGATGGATTCGAGGAGCTGCTCGCGGCTGAGGACCCGGCCGGGGGAGGCCGACAGCTCCAGCAGCAGCCGCAGCTCGCTCGGCGGCAGCGCGATGGGGACGCCACGCTTGGTGACGGTCAGTGCGGCGCGGTCGATCACCAGCCCGGCGAAGCCGGGGTCCGCCTTCCGCGCCTGCCCGGACGGTTCCGCGCGCCGCAGCGCGGCCCGGATGCGGGCCTCCAGCACGGGCGCGGTGACCGGCTTGACCACATAGTCGTCGGCGCCCGCCTCCAGGCCGGTCACGATGTCGGAGTCGTCGCCGCGCGCGGTCAGCATGATGACCGGCATGGCGGTGGTCCTGGCGCGGATGCGGCGGCACACCTCGAAGCCGTCCATGCCGGGCAGCATCAGATCCAGCACGGCCAGCTCCACCTTCCCGCCCCCGGGGCCGTCCAGCAGGGCGAGAGCCGCCTCGCCGGTGGCCGCCGTGTCGACGTCGTACCCGTGCCGGCGCAGCACGAGCTCCATTCCGTCCCGTACGGACACGTCGTCCTCGATGAGCAGTACATGCGGCATGGGGCCGATTATGAGCAGGCCGAGACCGTTTCCGCCCAGCCCCTACGAGAGTGGACGTGCAGGTCGGGGGCATTGTTACGTTCCCATCATGTGGCCATGGACGGGCCATCATCCGCGGCGGCGAGCGTACAGCGCATGAGCTTCCTCAGGACGAATCCCCGCGCCACCGCCCGGCTGCGCGTGGCCACCCTCGTGGCCGTGCCCGTACTCGCCCTCTGCGTCGCGTGCGGCGGCGGCGACGACAGCGCCGGCGGGGCGAAGAAGAACGACGAGGCGATCGCCGACGTGCCGGACGCACCGGCCGCGAGCGGCACGAAGGGCGAGAGCGGACCGAGCGCCGGCCCCGCGGGCAAGAGCGCCTTCTACGACGCACAGATGAAGTTCGTCCAGTGCATGCGTGCCAAGGGCGGCTACAAGGAATACCCCGACCCCGAACTCAGCGGATACCTCGACTGGACGAAGATCAACGAGATCGGCTCCCAATCCGGCCGCAATGCCGGCATCAAGGCCGGAAAGAACAACGTGTGCCTGCCCGAACTGCAGGCCGTCATGGCGGCCGAGCCCGAGCGCGACCAGCAGAAGTCCTACGAGTCGATGCTCGCGCACGCCAAGTGCATGCGGGACCACGGCGTCTCCAGGTTCACCAACCCGACCATGAGCGGCGGCAACGCGATCCCCGGCGGCGACCCGAACCCGGGGTCCCCGTCCATCGACCTGGGCTCACCGTCGTACAAGCAGGCCCGCGAGGCGTGCAAGTCGAAGCTGCTCGACGGTCTGGACGGCATGCAGTGAAGCACCGCAGTGTCCCTCTCGTGCTCGGCGCGGTGACCGTCGCCGCCGCCGTCACCGGGGGCGTCCTGTTCCTCGGCGACGGCGGCGACGCGGGCGCCTCCGGGAAGGGCGGCGACCTGCCGCCCGCCACGGCGACCGTCGTGCGCACCGACCTCGTGCAGTCCAAGACGGTCGACGGCAGGCTCGACTTCGCGCAGCGCCGCCCCGTCAAGTCCGCCGTCCAGGGCACCGTCACGGTGGCCGCTTCCGAAGGCAGGACGGTGACCAGGGGGCAGGCGCTGTACGAGCTGAACGACAAGCCCGTCACCCTCCTCTACGGGCCGGTCCCGATGTTCCGCGAGATGAAGGTGGGTGACCGCGGCAGCGACGTACTCCAACTGGAGCGCAATCTGCGCGACGTGGGGTACGGGTCGAAGCTGTACGTCGACATCCGGTACGACAAGGACACCGAGGCCGCCGTCAAGCTCTGGCAGAAGTCCCTGAACCGTGAGACCACCGGCAGGGTCGGCAGGGGGGATGTCGTCTTCCAGCCCGGCCAGGTCAAGGTGGTCGCCGCCGACGCGGCACTCGCCGACCAGGTCGGGCCGGACACCCCGGTCCTGACGATCGCCTCCACCAAGCCCGTCGTACGGGCGGAACTGGACCAGACCGACGGCGCGCTCGTCGCCAGGAACACCAAGGTCGAGGTCACCCTGCCGAGCGGGAGGACCGCGGCCGGCAGGGTCGCCGGGACGGTGCGCCCCGAGGAGACCGCGTCCGGGGGCGGAGCCGGCGCCCAGGACGGCATCACCGTCGAGGTCGTCCTGGACGGCGGGGCGGGCGCCGCGTCCGGCGAGGACGCCAAGGCGTCGGCGAGCGTGAAGTTCGTCAGCGAGGCGCACCGGGGCGTCCTCGCGGTCCCCGTCGAGGCGGTCGTCGCCCTGCGCGGCGAGAACGGCGGTTACGGCCTCCAGGTGGTCCAGGGCACCACCTCAAGGATGGTGCGGGTGGAGACGGGCATGACCGCCGACGGACGGATCGAGGTCAGCGGCCCGGACCTGCGCGAGGGAATGAAGGTCGGAGTGGCGAAGTCATGACGCCGGACCCGGTGATCGAACTGCGGGACGCCACCAAGTCGTACCCCGGCGGCGTCCACGCCCTGCGTGGAGTGGACCTCACCGTCGAAGCGGGCGAACTGCTCGCCGTCGTCGGCCCGTCCGGCTCCGGCAAGTCCACCATGCTCAACGTGATGGGCACCCTCGACAAGCCCACCACGGGCACCGTCCGGGTCGCCGGGTACGACGTGGCCCGGCTCTCCGACTCCCGGCTCTCCGCGCTGCGCGCCCGCCACATCGGCTTCGTGTTCCAGCACTTCCACCTGGCGGCGGGGCGCGACGCGGTGGACAACGTCGCCGACGGGCTGCTGTACGCGGGCGTGCCGCTGAAGGAACGGCGTGCGCGTGCGCGGGAAGCGCTGGCCGCGGTGCGGCTGGAGCACCGCTGCTCGCACACGCCGAACGAGCTGTCCGGCGGCGAGAAGCAGCGCGTGGCCATCGCCCGCGCCCTGGTGGGAGAGCCCCGGCTGCTGCTGGCGGACGAACCGACCGGCGCACTGGACACCGCGTCCGGGAAGATGGTCATGGATCTGCTGCACGAGCTGAACGCGTCCGGCACCACCATCTGCGTGATCACCCACGACAACGAGATCGCGGACTCGCTGCCGCGCCGGGTCCGCTTCAAGGACGGCGAGATCGTCTCCGACGCGCGGTCCGGCGCGCGCCCCGCCCCCCGCACGGAGGAGGCCGGCCCATGAGGAACGACCTCAAACCCGCCCGTCTCTCCCACCGCGACATCCTCCGCGTCGGTGCGGTCGGCCTGCGCGCCCGCCGTGCGCGCGTGGTGCTCTCGGCGCTCGGCATCGCCATCGGCATCGCGACCATGGTCGCGGTCGTCGGTCTGTCCGAGTCGAGCCGCGCGGGCCTGATGGCCCAGCTCGACCGCCTGGGCACCAACCTCCTCACCGCCGAGGCGAGCGAGGACCCCATGGGGAAGCCGGTCAAGCTCCCCAGGAACGCGGTCGCGATGGTCGAGCGCGTCGGCCCGGTGCGGCACGCCACGGCCACCGCCGACGTCGACGCCCGCATCCGCCGCAGCGACGTGGTCCCCGAGGAGCGCACCGCCGGCGTCACCACCCAGGCGGCCCGCCTCGACCTGCTGTCCACGCTCGGCGGCGAGGTCGACAAGGGCGCCTGGCTGAATCCGGCCGACGAACGCCTCCCCGTGACGGTCCTCGGCGCGGTCGCGGCGCAGCGCCTCGGTATCACCCGCACCGGCGAGACGATCATGATGAACGACACCCGTGTGGTCGTCGTCGGCATCCTCAAGCCGCTCGAACTGGTCCCCACCCTGGACCGGGTGGCGATGGTCGGATTCCCCGCCGCCGAGCGCTACTTCGCCTTCGACGGCCACCCCACCACCGTCTTCGAGCGCTCCACGGACGCCTCGGTGGAGGATGTACGGGCGATCCTGGCCCGCACCATCAGCCCCGGCAACGAGGCGAGCGTCAGGGTCTCCCGCCCCTCGGACGCGCTGGCCGCCAAGGCCGCCACCGACAAGGGCCTGACGACCCTGATGCTCGGCCTGGGCGCGGTGGCCCTCCTGGTCGGCGGGGTGGGCGTCGCCAACACCATGGTCATCTCCGTCCTGGAACGCCGCCAGGAGATCGGCCTGCGCCGCTCGCTGGGCGCGACCCGCAACGCGATCCGGCTCCAGTTCCTCACCGAGTCGCTGCTGCTGTCGGCCCTGGGCGGAGCGACGGGCGCGCTGCTGGGCGCGGCGGCGACGTTCGGCTTCGCGCGGGTCCAGGGCTGGACGGCGGTGGTCCCGCCCTGGTCCCTGGCGGGCGGCCTGGCCGCCACCCTCCTGATCGGTGTGATCGCCGGTCTCTGTCCGGCGATCCGTGCCTCCCGTCTCCACCCGACGGTCGCTCTGAACGCGACATGAGGCGGCTGCGTACGGGGCGCCCTCCCGGGGCGGCGCCCCGTACGCCCCACGGGCTCCACGCCAGAAGCGCGACCGCTGACCCGGGGCGGGCGTGCCACCCGCCCCCGAGCCGCACATGCGAGGGCATCGCACCTGGTCACAGGGTGTATGACGGCTGTAGCCGCAATCAAATCCCTGTGCCACGGTGAGGTCATGGAGGGCAATCGGCACACCCATGCACACGACCACCACCCTCACGCGCCCCGTCACACCGGCGCCGAGCACCGGCACGGGGCGGGAGACACGCCGCCGACGCGGCTGCGGCACCGGCTCGCCCATGTGCTCACGCCGCACAGCCATGAAGCCGGTGACAAGGTCGACGCGGTGATGGAGACCTCCCGCGAGGGGATGCGCACGCTGTGGATCTCCCTGGCGGTCCTGGGGGCGGCCACCGTCGTCCAGGCCGTGATCGTCGCCCTGTCCGGCTCGGTGGCGCTGCTCGGCGACACGATCCACAACGCCGCCGACACACTGACCGCCGTCCCGCTCGGCATCGCTTTCGTGCTCGGGCGGCGGGCGGCGAACCGCCGCTACACCTACGGCTACGGCCGCGCCGAGGACCTGGCCGGCGTCCTCATCGTGGCGACCATCGCCGCGTCCGCGGCCCTGGCCGCCTGGGTGGCCGTCGACCGGCTGATCGACCCCCGCGACATGACCCACCTGTGGGCGGTCTCCGCGGCTGCCCTGACCGGGTTCGTCGGCAACGAGTGGGTCGCCCGCTACCGCATCCGGACCGGCCGGAGGATCGGCTCCGCCGCGCTGGTCGCCGACGGCCTGCACGCCCGTACGGACGGCTTCGCCTCCCTCGCCGTCCTCCTGGGGGCCGGCGGTGCCGCCCTGGGCCTGCGGGCGGCGGACCCGGTCGTCGGTCTGCTGATCACTCTCGTCATCCTGCTGGTGCTCAAGGACGCCGCCCGCGAGGTCTACCGGCGTCTGATGGACTCGGTCGACCCTGCCCTCGTCGAAGCCGCGGAGCACGCGCTGCGCGGTGTGGAGGGGGTCCTGGACATCGGGCAGGTACGGATGCGGTGGATCGGCCATGTCCTGCGTGCCGAGGCCGACATCGTGGTCGGTCCGCGCCTGACCGTCGTCCAGGCGCATGAGTTGGCCGTCGACGCCGAGCACGCCCTGATCCACGCGATCCCCCGGCTGACCGCCGCGACCGTCCACACCGACCACGCCCCCATCGGCAGCAGGGACCCGCACGCGGCCCTCACCCACCACGCCGAGCGGCCGGGGCCACCGCCGGTGGCGGCCGAAACGGCCGGTCGGTGACGGACCCCGGTGCCGACCCCACCGCGCGACACGACCCTGCGGTCGGCCTCCTGTCGCGCCCGCCGGAAGTCCGGGCGGCCGGCCGTGGCGCAGGGTGGAACGCCTCCGTGTATGCGGGGCGCCCTACGGGCAACTTCCGTGTGAAAGCCGACGGTGTCGCAGGATTCCGGTCCCCCCGGTCACGTCCGTCTCCATACATTGCGCGTGCCGCCCCGACTTCCGATGCGGGCGGCGGGGGGTGGGACGAGATGACGGACGACGGCGGTTCCGGCAGAGCGGACACCAGCGGTGCGCGTTGCCGGATCGACATCGACACGGACGGCGGATACGGCTGGCGGATGATCGCGCAGAACGGTCGCGTGGTCGCCGTCTCCGCGCTCTCGTACGGCGAGTACGGCGAATGCCGGGCCGCCTTCGAGGAGTTGTGCGCCGGGCAGCAGGAGCTGGCGGGAGGGGTCCAGCACACGCCGGAGGGCAACGGCTGGATCTGGTTACTCCGGGACCGGGACGGACGGGCCACCGTCGTTTCGGCACGGGCGTACGAGCGTCATTCGACCTGCCGGGCGGCGTACGAACGGTTCCGCGCGCTGCTCGGTGAGAGGGGAGGCGTCACCGGAAGTTGCCTTTAGGGCACACCTCATTCACATCTCGGAGCGCGCATGTCCATGACGCGCCGTCAGCGTCGTCCGCGTGACGAGAGATACGAGTGGGACCGAGGCGCAGGACCTGCCCCGGAGGCTGTACGCGGATCCGGGGCTGCCCGACCGCGTCTTTCGGGGAGTGGCCCGCAGCGGTGGCGGACTGGTGCTCGCGGTCATGCTGCTGGTCGGCGGGTTTCTGCTCTACCGGGCCTGGCAGGCGCTGTCCCGGGCGGGCTGGTCGTTCCTGACGACGCAGGCATGGGAGCCGGACGCCGGCCGCTTCGGGATCGCCGCCGTGCTGGTCGGGACGGTGCTCATCGCGCTGGTGGCCGTCGCCGTCGCCGTACCGCTGGCGCTCGGCGGGGCGCTGTACATCTCCGAGTACGCGCCGCCCCGGCTGCGCCGCACGCTGATCAGCGTCGTCGACCTGATGGCGGCGGTGCCGTCCGTGGTCTACGGGCTGTGGGGGCTGTTCTTCTTCGAAGGCAGGATCCTCCCCACCGCGCGCTGGATCGCGACGTACCTGGGCTGGATACCGCTCTTCCGGGTGGACGGCGCCGATCCGGCCGACCCGCTCGCACCGGAGAGCGTCTACACGTCCTCCACGCTGGTCGCGGGCGTCGTCGTGGCGCTGATGGTCGCGCCGATCGCCTGCTCGGTGATGCGCGAGGTGTTCTCGCAGGCCCCGGTCGGTGAGCGGGAGGGCGCGTACGCGCTGGGGGCCACCCGCTGGGGCATGATCCGCAGCGTCGTCCTGCCGTTCGGCAAGGGCGGCATGATCGGCGGCACCATGCTCGGTCTCGGCCGGGCCCTGGGCGAGACCATCGGGGTCTACCTGATCATCTCGCCGGTCTTCGAGATCCAGTGGCACGTACTGCAGAGCGGCGCCAGTTCGGTCGCCGCCCTGATCGCCCTGCGCTACGGCGAGGCCAGCGAATTCGGCATGTCGGCCCTGATGGCCGCGGGCCTCGCGCTCTTCCTGATGACGCTCGTCGTCAACTTCGCCGCGTCGTCGATCGTCGCCCGCAGCCGGTCCGGCGCGGCGAGTGAATGAGGGGACCCACACAGATGACCGTCGCACCCGTCAGGACCGCCGCGGCCGTGGAGCGGCCGGTGACCACGGGAGAGCGGCGGCGGTCCCTGGCCCTGCTGCGTGCCACCGATGTGTACGCGCTGCTGGGCGCCGCGTCCGCCGCGCTGTCGATCACCTGGCTGCTGTTCGCCCGACTGCTGCCGTTCAGCGGGACGGTCGGCTTCCTGGCCGTCGCGTACGGGCTGTTCCTCGCCCTGTACGCGCTGCTGGTCTCGTTCGACGAGAGCGGTCCCGCGGTACGGGACCGGCTGGCCGCGGTCGTTGTGCAGAGCCTCGGCCTGGTCATGGTCGTCGCGCTCGGCTTCGTCGTCGTCTTCACCCTGTGGGAGGGCCGCAAGGCGCTGCCGCACCTGAACTTCTTCACCCAGGACATGGCGAAGGCAGGGCCGCTGGACCCGCTCTCGACCGGCGGCATCCTGCACGCGATCCTCGGCACGCTGGAGCAGATCACCGTCGCCCTCGCCCTGACCGTGCCGTCCGGCATGGTCTGCGCGGTCTTCCTCAACGAGGTGCCGGGCCGTTTCGCGCGGTTCGTACGGACCGTCGTCGAGGCGATGACCGCGCTGCCGTCGATCGTCGCGGGTCTGTTCGTCTACGCGACGGTGATCCTCGCGCTCGGCTTCGACCGGTCCGGGCTCGCCGCGTCGCTCGCCCTCGCCGTGATGATGCTGCCGATCATCATCAGGGCGGCCGACGTGGTGATCCGACTGGTGCCGGGGACGCTGCGGGAGGCCTCGTACGCGCTGGGCACGTCACGCTGGCGGACCGTCTGGCACGTGGTGCTGCCGACCGTCCGGTCCGGGCTGACGACCTCGGTGATCCTCGGCACCGCGCGCGGGGTCGGCGAGACCTCGCCGGTACTGCTGACCGCCGGATTCACCGCCGAGATCAACAGCGATCCGCTGTCCGGGCCGCAGGTCTCGCTGCCGTTGGCCACCTTCGAGTTCGTCAAGTCGCCCGAGCCCACGATGATCGCCCGCGGTTTCGGCACGGCGGCGGTGCTGATGGCGCTCGTCCTGCTGCTGTTCGTCGTCGCCCGGGTCATCGGCGGGCGCGGCGCCGGGCAGTTGACGCGGCGTCAGGAACACCGGCGGGTGCTGGCGTCACGCCGTGACGCCGAACGCTTCGCCGCACGGGCGAAGTCCGAGATCCCCCTGGACACGAGGAGTGAGCAGTGAGACCGGCAACCGTCTCCCGACTGGCCCTGGCGGTGGCGGCACTGGTGTGCGTGCTGCTCGCCCTTCAGCCGCCCGCCGCACGGGCGGACTCGTACACCAAGATCAGCGGCGCGGGCTCGACATGGAGTTCCAACGCGCTCGACCAGTGGCGCCGCAATGTCGCCGCCAACAGCGGATTGACCGTCAACTACGCGGCCGTCGGCTCCTCGGTCGGCCGTGAGCAGTTCAAGAACGGCACGGCCGACTTCGCGGTGTCCGAGATCCCCTACGGGCTGACCGAGGCCGGGATGCGGGACGCGCCGCCGAAGCGCGGCTACGCGTACATGCCGATCGTCGCCGGTGGCACGGCCTTCATGTACAACCTCAAAATCGGTGGCAGGAAGGTCACCAACCTGCGGCTCTCCGGCGAGGTCATCACCAAGATCTTCACCGGGCGGATCAGCATGTGGAACGCCCCGGAGATCCGGGCGGACAACCCCGGCCTCACCCTCCCCGCGCGCCGCGTCATCCCCGTCGTACGCTCCGACGGCTCCGGCACGACGGCCCAGCTGACCACCTGGATGGCCAAGGAACACGCCGGCCTGTGGGACGACTACTGCAAGCGCGCCGGGCGGTCCACGCCCTGCGGCATGACCTCGTACTTCCCCGTCGTGCCCGGCTCCTCCCACATCGCCAAGTCCGGTTCGCTGGGCGTCTCCGGCTACACCAAGCAGGGGCACGCCGAAGGGGCGATCACGTACGTCGAGTACTCGTACGCGATCAAGACCGGCTTCCCGGTGGCGAAGCTGCTCAACGCCTCCGGCTACTACGTGGAGCCGACCGCTTCCAGCGTCGCCGTGGCACTGCTGAAGGCCCGGATCAACGAGGACGAGAGCTCCGAGAACTACCTCACGCAGATCCTCGACGGCGTCTACCGCTCCGCCGACCGCCGCACCTACCCGCTCTCCAGCTACAGCTACATGATCGTGCCGACCTCCACCGAGCAGCCGTTCACCACGGCCAAGGGCAGGACGCTCGGCACCTTCGCCAACTACTTCCTCTGCGACGGGCAGCAGCAGGCCGAGGAGCTCGGCTACTCACCGCTGCCCAAGAACCTCGTCGAGGCCGGTTTCGCCCAGGTGCGCCGGATACCGGGCGCGCCCACCAGCGGCATCGACATCAAGAGCTGCCGCAACCCCACGTTCTCCTCGGACGGCTCCAACACCCTCGCCAGGAACGCCCCGTACCCGAAGGCCTGCGACAAGCGCGGCACCACCCAGTGCGCGGACGGCACGGCGGGCGCCAAGGAGCAGACCCGGGTGAACCCCGGTGCGACCGGCGGCGGTTCGGGAGGCGGCGGCAGCGGCGGTGGAAGCGGTGCGAGCGGCGGCACGGCAGGCGGTGCGGCCTCCGGCGGCGGTTCCGGCGGCGCCGGCACCGCGGGCTCGTCCGGCGGCGGTTCCTCCGGCACGGACGGGGCCTCGGGCGGTACGGCGGGCGGCTCGGCCTCGGGCGCAGTCGACCCCGACACCGGCGAACCGATCGGCGACGGCTCCGCCGGGGCCGGGGACGCCTCGGTCGTCGGCAACCCGGTCACGCTCGCCTCGGCCGACTCGCTGGGCCTGCGCGGCGTGCTGATGGCGCTGTCCGCCGTCCTGCTGGTCGGCGTGGTCGTCGGACCGCCCCTGGTGGCGCGGACGCTCGCCGCGCGGGGCCGCCGCAAGGAAGGGCTGCGATGAAGAACGGACGCCGCACCGACGGACACGTCGTCACGGCGGTGGGGGCTCTGCTCGCCGCCCTGGTGGTGGCCCTGCTCCCGCTGCCGGCCACCACCGCCCCCGCCCAGGCGGCGACGGGCTCCGCGGTCACCGTGACCGGCCGCAAGGGCACGTACGACGACTTCTCGAAGCTCAGGGTCACCGTGCACCAGACGAAGCAGTTGCGGGCCCAGGGCGTGCGGATCACCTGGACCGGCGCCGGGCCCACGGAGGACGGCTTCCGGCACAACTATCTCCAGATCATGCAGTGCTGGGGGGACGACCCGAAGGGGCCCTCGCGCGACCAGTGCCAGTTCGGGGGCAGCGGGGTGGCGCAGGGCGGCGACTGGACCGCACTGCGCCAGATCGACGGCGTCCCCGACCCCGCCGAGCAGGAGTACGCGCACAACGGGCCGGGCGGCGAATCGTACGTTCCGTTCCGGCCCGCCGACGGCGGGCCCGCGACCACCGGATCGCGCGACTGGACCTACTTCAGCTCGCTGGACACCAACGAGGAGCCGTACGCGGTCACGCACGAGGACGGGACGGGGGAGTTCACCTTCCAGATGCAGACCGCGCAGGAGGCCTCGCAGCTCGGCTGCGGCGACCCGGTGAAGAAGTCCGGTGCGACCAGGGGCCGTTCCTGCTGGCTCGTCGTCGTACCGCGCGGCGAGCACGACGTGAACGGTGCGACGGGCACCGGCGAACGGCTGGACTCGTCGCCCCTCACCGCCTCCAACTGGGCCCAGCGCCTGGTGGTGCCGCTCGACTTCCTGCCGGTCGGCAACACCTGCCCCGCCGACCGGGCGGAGCGCCGGGTGATCGGATCGGAGCTGGTCACCGACGCGATCAGCTCGTGGCAGTCGAGGATCTGCTCGGTCGACGGCGGCGCGAAGTTCGCGTTCAGCCAGAGCGGCGAGGAGAACGCGCGACAGACGATCGTCCGGCCCGGCTCCGGGACGCCGGGCCTGGCGTTCACCGTTGATCCGCTGCGACCGCCGCAGGACGGTACGGCGGGAAGCGCCGTGCACGCACCGGTCGCCGTCAGCGCCCTGGTGGTCGGCTTCTTCGTCGAGATGCCGGGCTCGGGACAGCTCACCTCGATGAAACTCACCCCCAGACTGCTCGCGAAACTGCTCACCTCCTCGTACCAGAAGGATGTGACGCGGGGCCGCAGGGACGTCCCCGAACACATCAAGGGAAATCCGCTCAGTCTGTTCCACGACGAGGAATTCAAGCAACTCAATCCGGCCTTCAAGGACTGGCAGAGCTATACCCAGCCGCCGATGAGTCTCATGGTGCAGCTGGAGAATTCCGACACCACCGAAATGCTGTGGAAGTGGCTCCGGTCGGACACCGAGGCGCGGGACTTCCTGGCCGGGACCCCCGACCCCTGGGGTACGAAGATCAATCCGTACTTCGAGGAGCTCGGCCTGGCCACCGACACGACCGTGTCCGACTTCCCCAAGGCGGACCCGACGCGCACGGTCGTGACCATCGGCGAGGAGAGTCTGGAGTACGGCACCACCGAAGTCGCCCCGTACGTTCAGGACATGCACGAGGGCGCGCTGCGCACCCGACGGGGCAACAACGGCGCGACGACCACCCCGGCCGCGGGCAGCAACGGATCGCCGGCCAAGCTGGTCAACACCCCGCAGCTGCCCGGTCAGCGCATGGTCCTCGCGATCGTCGACGCGGCCTCGGCGGCCCGTTACGGGCTCCAGACCGCGGCCCTGCGCAACGCCGACGGCGCCTTCGTCACACCCAGCCCCGACTCGCTGCTCGCCGGTGTCGCCGCGATGAGGGACTCGGCCGTGCCGGGCGTGCTCGCGCCGAACCCGGGCGGCGCCAAGGGGCGGGTCTACCCGCTCGCCTCGGTCGTCTACGCGGGCGCCTGCACGGGCACCGGGGCGGCCGAGCGCAAGGACTACGCCTCCTTGATCCGGTACGCGGCGGGGGCCGGTCAGGACCCCGGTGTCTCGCCCGGACAGCTCCCGCCGGGATACGCGCCGCTGCCCAAGGCGCTGCGGAGCGAGGCCCTGGCCGCGGCGGACCGGCTGCAGAACGCGAAGTCCGCGCCCGGGGGCGGTGACGCGGGCGGTCCGGGAGGTCCGGCCGGCTCCGGCGGCGCCGGCGCTCCGGGCGGCGGACCGGCGGGAGCGGGCGGTGGTGCCGGTGGCACCGGTGGCGGTGCGGCCGCGGGGGGCGGTGTCGGTGACGGGAAGGGCCCCGGCACCGCGGGCCGGCCGGCCCCGTCGGCGGACCGGGGCGGCCCGCAGCGGCAGAACGCGGCCGCGTCCGGCGAGGTGACCCCCGCCGCGGTCCTCGGGATCGTCCGCTGGGTGCTGATCGGAGTGCTGCTCGCGGGCGGCGCGGCGGGCCTTTCCGGGCCGATTATGCTCCGCCTTTCTGTACGGAAATCCGTCCGGGCCGGGTGAGTTCTCCAGGCGTCATCTCGTAAAGGATTTCGTAACCTGATGAACCGTCGCCGTTGGTGGCCGCCGGGGATCGGATACGGAAAAGTCATAGGTGGCCGGTCGACGGGCCGGTGGAAAAAGAATTCTGAATTCTGCTTGAGCGTCCATTCCTTCCAGTCCTTCCATTCCGCGTTTCCGTATGCACGGAGGAGAACAGAAGTGAACGTCAAGTCCCGCGCACGCATCGGTGCCGTTGTCGGTACCGCGGCCCTCGCCCTCGGCGCCATGGCGGCCCCCGCGTCGGCGGACCCGGCCCCCGGCACCTACCGGGTGCTCGCCGGCGTCGGTTCCGACACCACCCAGGACGTCGTGAACGGCCTGGGCACCGCCATCGACGGCGGCGCCCTCATCGCCTCGTACAACGCCACCGGAGCGGCGACGGTCAAGACGCGCGCCACCGGCTGTTCCATCCCGCGGCCGAACGGCTCGTCGGCCGGCATCAACGCGCTGCGCAACGCCGTCGACAACAACACCGGCTGCCTGGACTTCGCCCGCTCCTCGCGCGGGGTCGCGGACAGCTCGACCACCGACCTGACGTGGATCCCGTTCGGCAAGGACGCGGTCACGTTCACTGTACGCGGCGACAGCGCGCTGCCCAAGGCGCTGACGAAGGCGCAGCTCGTCTCCATCTACACCTGCAAGACCACCTCCCTGAACGGAGTGCCGCTGACCCCGCTGCTGCCGCAGTCCGGCTCCGGCACCCGGTCCTTCTTCCTGGGCCGGCTCGGTCTCACCGAGGACACCTTCGGCACCTGCGTCGACGACACGGTCCAGGAGCACAACGGCGAGGCGCTGGACAGCGCGGGCGACATCGCCCCGTACTCCATCGCGCAGTACATCGCCCAGAGCAACGAGCCGGGCGACGTCGTCGACCGGCGCGGCGCGGCCGTGCTCGGCTCGGTGGACGGTGTGGCCCCGCGCAACGCGAACGGCACGCTCAACACCGCCTTCCCCTTCAACCGCGACGTCTACAACGTCGTCCCGACCGCCAAGCTGACCGCCCCGACGATCGCCGCCGCCTTCGTCGGCACCGCGTCCAAGGTCTGCGCGCAGACCGCCGTGATCAACACCTACGGCTTCGGCACCATCGCCAACTGCGGCAGCACCTCGCTCAAGGGCGAGAGCTGATCACCGCACCGTAACCGCGCGACAGCCGGGCACCCCCAGGGTGCCCGGCCCCACGGCGTACCCGCGCGACCACTGCATCCCATTGGGGGGATCCACCACCATGAGACACCTCGCACCACCGAGAACACCTGCAGCCCTGCTGCTCTGCTGCTCGCTCCTGCTCGCCGCGGCGGCCACCGTCCTCGGCCTCGTGCCGCCGGCGCACGCCGACGACACCCTGGGCAGACTGACGCTGCCGGTCACCTCGGGGAAGATCGCCGACAACCCCACCTTCCCCGAGGTGACCACCGACGGCGCCTGCCCCGCCGCCAACGCGCAGATGGTCTCTCTGGTACTCGCGGTGCCGACCGGCGGCACACTGACCCTGGGGAAGACGACGGCCGGGGCCCCCTTCGACCAGGGACCGTTCACTGTCGGCATCCCCGCCGGAAAGGCGCTGGAGACCCTGCTGCGGAACGCGATCCCCGCCGGGCCGCTCGACGGCACCTACGACATCCGGCTCATGTGCCGCGACGCGGGCAACACGGGTGGCACGTACTTCCCCGCGAAGATCCAGGTCACCGGCGACTCCTGGGCCCTTCCGGCGGCCACCGCCACCACGACCGCGCTCACGGCCGCCCCCGCCGCCCCCACCGCCGCGGGCACCGAGGTGAAGCTGACGGCCGCCGTCTCGCCCGAGACCGCCGCCGGAAAGGTCGCCTTCCTGGACGGGGCCACCGCACTCGGCACCGTCGATGTCGCCTCGGGAACGGCCGAGTTGACGACGAAGGCGCTGACCGAGGGCGAGCACACGCTCACCGCGAAGTTCGTCCCGGCGGACACCGCGGCGTACGCGGAATCCGTCTCCGCCGCCGTGGCCCACACCGTCACCGAGGCCGGTACCCCGCCCTCCCCCGACCCGAGCGACACCGGCAGCCCCGCCCCGTCCACGCCCGCCGACCTCGACGTCACCGACGCGGACGGCAAGGCCCTGGAGGTCAACCCGACGCTGACCGCGGGACAGAAGGTCCTCATCACGGCCCGGGGCTACACCAAGAACGCCAAGGTGAAGGTCGCCCTCGCCGACAGTGAGGACACCTTCCCCGACGCCACCGCCGACGCCGAAGGGACCGTCTCCGGCTACGCGTTCACCGTTCCGTCCGGCATCGAGGACGGCTCGTACACCCTCACCCTCGCCGAGGACAAGGCCGACGGCCACAGCGTCGAGTTCCTCTTCGCCATCGGTGACGCACCCGGTCCCGGTCCCGGCCCGAGCGACTCGCCGAGCGCGGACGTCGGCGGCACGACGGGCGGGGCGGACGACGGGGACACCGGAGGCCCGTCCACCGACGGCGGACCGGGCGGCGGCGACACCGCCACGGGCCCGCTCGCCTCGACCGGCACCAGCGCCCTCGCGCTGGGAGCCGCCGCGCTCGCCCTGTGCGGACTCGGCGCCGCGTTCGTGACGCACGCCCGGCGCCGGGGCGGCCTGCTCCGGTTCTGACCTACGGGGCGGGGGCCGCCGGCCCCCGCCTCCCCGCTGCGGCCTCCGTACGCCTCCGTACCGGCCCCGCCTCCTGGCCCGCCCCCGACGCCCCGCCCCGACGAGGAGCGCATCCGACGTGACGACCGTGCTGACTCCGCCCCCACCGGTGACCTCTTCCCCCGTTCCGCCACCACCCCCGACGGGCCCCGACGGGACCCCCCGGCCCCACGCCCGCCCCGGCCTCGCCCTGGCCGGAGCGGCGTTGTGCGTGCTCGCCGCCGTACTCCTCGGCTTCGCCGGCAACCTCACGGTCGTCGGGCACCTTCAGCACGCCCGCGACCAGCAGACCGCCTACGACGAACTGCGCAGGCAACTCGCGCTCGGCACCGCGCCGGTCGGACAGCGCACCTTCGACGACAAACCCGTCCCCATGGGCGCTCCCGTCGCCCTCCTCCGCATCCCCGCGCTCGGGCTGCGCGAGGTCGTCGGCGAGGGCACCACGTCCGGCGTCCTGATGTCCGGGCCCGGCCACCGCCGCGACACCCCGCTGCCGGGCCAGGCCGGCACCAGCGTGATCATGGGACGCCAGTGGGGGTACGGCAGCCCGTTCAACGCGCTGTCCCAGCTCCCGGCAGGCGCGAGGATCGAAGCGACCACCGGTCAGGGCAGGGCGGTGTACCAGGTCCGGGGCGTCCGCCGCCCCGGCGACCGGCTCCCCGCACCCGCCGGGGCCGGGGGCAGGCTCACCCTCGTCACCGCGTCGGGCAGCCCGTACACCCCCTCGGGCGTGCTGTACGTCGACGCCGAGCTCGCCACCCCGGTCCAGCCCAGCCCGCCCCGCCACGTCCGCCTCGGCTGGATCGGCCCCGCCGAGGAGGCGCTCGGCGGGGAGAGCGGCGCCTGGCTCGTCGTCTTCCTCCGGTCGCAGGCTCTGCTCGCCGCCGCGCTCCTGACGGTCTGGCTGCACCGGGTGTGGGGGAACTGGCAGACCTGGATCACCGCCGGACCCGTGCTGGCCGCACTCGGCCTCGCGGTCGCCGGAGCCACCACCCGCCTCCTCCCCAACCTGCTCTGACAATCCAGGAGTTGACGCACCCCGATGACCGAGACCATCCCGCTGCCCGCTGCCGTCCCGAACCGGCCGCGCACGCTCACCGCCTCGCCCGCCACCCTCGAAGCCGAGGCGGTCTCCGCCTGGTTCGGCGACCACAAGGTCCTGGACCGGGTGTCCCTGCACATGCCCGCCCTGGAGGTCACCGCCCTCATCGGCCCGTCCGGTTGCGGCAAGTCGACCTTCCTGCGCATCCTCAACCGGATGCACGAACTGATCGGCTCCGCCTCGCTGGCCGGCCGGGTGCTGCTCGACGGCGACGACATCTACGACCGCGGGCGCCGCATCACCCGGGCCCGCCGCGAGATCGGAATGGTCTTCCAGAAACCCAATCCGTTCCCCGCCATGTCCCTGTACGACAACGTCCTCGCGGGCCTGAAGCTCAACGGCATCAAGGCGGCCAGGGGCAGCAGGGACGACCTCGTCGAGGAGTGCCTGACCAAGGCCGGACTGTGGCGTGAGGTCAAGGACCGGCTCCGCCGGCCCGGCGGCGCGCTCTCCGGCGGACAGCAGCAACGCCTGTGCATAGCGAGGTCGTTGGCGGTGCGCCCCCGCGTGCTGCTGATGGACGAGCCCTGCTCCGCGCTCGACCCGACCTCCACCCGCCGGATCGAGGAGACCATCGCCGGCCTCAAGGAGGAGGTCACCATCGTGATCGTCACGCACAACATGCAGCAGGCGGCGCGGGTCTCCGACCACTGCGCGTTCTTCCTCGCCGAGCAGGGCACACCGGGTGTCATCGTCGAACACGGCCCGACCGGCGAGATGTTCGGCTCCCCACAGGACACCCGGACCGCCGACTACGTGAACGGCCGCTTCGGATGACGTCCGGGGCCTCTCGTTCGGACCATGCCGGGCCGGCCCGATCCGAACGAAAGACCCTGGGCCGTGACCGCCCGACCCCGGCCGCGTCCGCTATCCGATCGAAGGCCGCCCGACAGGCTCTCAGGCGGTGATGGGCCTGGTGCGTGAGCAGTTGGTGAAGTCCTTCCACGGGCGCGTGCCGTCCGGCCCCGGCGCACTCGCGTAGGTCGGGTTGCCGGTCAGGGTCTGCTGCCGGTGCTCGTGGGTGATGTCGATCCCGAAGAGCTTGAAGCCGAGACTGAACTGGCCTGCGGAGAGACCGAATCCGATGCCCAGCGAGGCGTTCCACCAGTCGGTGTCGACCTTGTAGTCCAGCCGCTGCAACTGACCCTTGTCGTGCAGCAGCCGCCGTATCGCGGACGCGTCCCTCGGCAGCGGTTCGGCCATGGAGGAAGGCGACGGCATCGCCTCGTCGGCCGGGTTGCTGCCGCGTCCACGCAGCCAGTCCTCGGCCGTGGCGCTGTCCTTCTCGTCGGAGAGGTCCAGTTCGGCGGCCTCGGTGTGCAGATCCGACTCCGTCTCGCCGCCGCCTCCGCCGATGTCGATGGTCACCGGGCCCGCGTTGGCGCCTCCGCCGACGGACACCCCCTCGGTGCCGCCGCTCTCCTGGCTCGTGGTGATCTTCATCCTCTGCGGGTGGTGCGCCTCGCCCGCCTTCTCCTCGCGGTCGTACGCCTGAGCGTCGTACGTGACGGCGACCTGCTGCATCCGCGATCCGCTCGCCTGGCCGCCGGGACCGATCGAGCCGTTGAGCGAGAAGGTGTAGACGAAGGTGATCTTCCCGGTGTCCGGGCCGGTCTTGTGGCGCATGACGACCACATCGTTGCTGAGCGCGCCCGACACGCCCTCGGCGGAGACGTTGCCCACGCTCTTGGTCTCCGGCACGTCCTTGATGACGCTGTTGGACTGGGCGTTCTTGATGAGCTTGTCGAGGGCCTCGCCCTTGACGCCCGGGTTGTTCTTCGTCACCTCGTCGGCGATGGTCTTCCGCAGGGCCGCGACCTCTTTGTCGTTCTTGGCGTACTTGCCGCCGAAGCTGACGCTGCCCGAGGCCTCGGTGGTGGTCTTGGTGATGTCGATGTCCGGAGCGCGCTCCGGATCCACGTCGGGCTTGTCCTTGTCGGCCCAGTAGCTGCAGATCATGCCCAGTTCGGAGGCGCGGGGGCCGGTCTTGTTACGGCATTTCTCCGCCTTCTTGAGGTACTCGGAGAACTGTTTCGCCTCGTCGAGGTTGGCCGCGAGGTCGGCGTTCGGATCATCCGTCCTGTGCGCGTCGAACATCCACTGTCCGCCGCTGCCGCTGCCTCGTAGGTAGCTGCCGCTGAGCGACGCGCCGCCGCCCCACTTCTTCAGGCCGGGAATGCTCGCACCGATCGAGCCCGAGACGCCGCCACCGGTGGTGCTCATCCGCTCCAGGGTGACCGAGCCGTCGGACCACTGCGAGAGTTTGACCTGCTCGGAATGGCTGATCTTGATGAACAGGATCTGGACGACCACCGTGTCCTTCGTGTCGTCCACGGCCAGCAGGCACCGGGCGGGCTGGAGCGGATCGCTCTCGTCCGGGGCGTCCGGTGCGGGGGACGCCGGCGGCGCCGGATCGGTGATCGGTTCTCCCGGATCGGGCTCCGGCGAATCCGGCTCCTGCGGTCCGGGCGTTTCCTGCCCGCCTGTGGCAACGTTGTCAGAGTCGCAGGAACCACCGCCCCCTGCGACCTGCACCAGCCGGCACAGCGCTGTTCTGAGGCCGTCGTTCAGCCCGGTCGAGATGGTCGTGGTCACGATGGCGCCGACCAACAGCGTCACCAGGGTGATGAGACCGAGGTATTCGACGGCGGTCTGCCCCCGGTCCGTCCTTCTTCGATGCCCGCTCTTCGTCCGCATGCCTGTGAGCCCCCCTGCGTGACCCGCTCGACCGACCCCCGTCTGCCGTGGGCAGCGTAGAAGCGGAAGAAGCGATCCCGAGAGGGTCACAGGACCCAGTTCCGGGCCCATACGCCGGCTGGGCCCGGAACCTCGGACAGGTCCCGGGCCCAGCCGGCGCGGTGTCAGATCCCGGCTGCCGCCGCCAGGTCCCGCTTGATCCCGGCGAGCAGCCGAGCACCCTTCGCACGGGCCGCGGGCAGCTCCTGCGCCGAACCGACCGGCACCACGACCTCCAGATAGCACTTGAGCTTCGGCTCGGTGCCGCTCGGGCGGACGATGACCCGGGCGCCCTGGAGCCGGTAGCGCAGCCCGTCGGTGGGCGGCAGCTGCCCGCTGCCCCGGGACAGATCCTCTGCCGAGGTGACGGCGAGTCCGGCGAGCGTGGCCGGAGGCTGCTCGCGCAGCCGCCGCATGGCGTCCGCGATGACCGACAGATCCTCCACCCGGACCGACAGCTGGTCGGTCGCGTGCAGCCCGTGGGCGACCGCGATGTCGTCGAGGAGGTCGAGGAGCGTACGCCCCCGCTCCTTGAGCACGGAGGCGAGTTCGGCGACGAGCAGCGCGGCCGTGATGCCGTCCTTGTCGCGCACGCCGTCCGGGTCGACGCAGTAGCCGAGCGCCTCCTCGTACCCGTACCGCAGACCGTCCACGCGGGCGATCCACTTGAAGCCGGTGAGGGTCTCCTTGTACCCGAGGCCCGCCTTCTCGGCGATCCGGCCGAGCAGCGAGGAGGACACGATCGACTCGGCGAGGACACCGGTCGCGCCGCGGTCCACCAGATGGGCGGCGAGCAGCGCGCCGACCTCGTCGCCGCTCAGCATCCGCCAGCCACCGTCGGCGGCCGGGTCCGGGACGGCGACGGCGCAGCGGTCGGCGTCCGGGTCGTTGGCGATGACGATGTCGGGGTCCGTACGGCGCGCGGTGGCGAAGGCGAGGTCCATCGCGCCGGGCTCCTCCGGGTTGGGGAACGCGACGGTGGGGAACGCCGGGTCGGGCTCGGCCTGTTCGGCGACGAGCACCGGGGCGGGGAATCCGGCGCGGTCGAAGGCGGCCGTCAGCACGGACGTACCGACTCCGTGCATCGCCGTGTACACGACGCGGGCGGTACGCGGCGATCCGGCGGCCAGCACGGTGTCCGTACGGGCCAGGTAGGCGTCCAGGACCTCTTCGCCGAGGACCTCCCAGCCGTCGTCGGGGCGGGCCACGCTGTCGAGCGGGCCGACCGCGGCGATGGCGGCGGCGATCTCGCCGTCCGCCGGGGGGACGATCTGCGAGCCGTCGCCGAGATAGACCTTGTAGCCGTTGTCGCGGGGCGGGTTGTGGCTGGCGGTCACCTCGACGCCCGCGACGGCGCCCAGGTGCCGTACGGCGTACGCCAGCACGGGCGTGGGCAGCGGGCGGGGGAGCACCGCCGCGCGCAGGCCCGCGCCGGTCATCACGGCCGCGGTGTCGCGGGCGAAGTCGGCCGACTTGTAGCGGGCGTCGTACCCGATGACGACGAGTTCGCCGGCCTGCCCCCCGGCCTTCAGGAAGGCGGCGAGCCCGGCCGCGGCGCGGCTGACGACCGAGCGGTTCATCCGCATCGGTCCGGCGCCCAGCTCCGCGCGGAGTCCGGCCGTGCCGAACTGCAGCGTGCCGGCGAACCGTGCGGCGAGCTCGTCGAGGTCCTCGGCGGCGATGAGCTTGGCGAGCTCGTCGCGGGTCTCGGGATCGGGGTCCTCCGCGAGCCATGTCCTGGCCCGCGCGATGAGGTCCTGCTGCACGGTGTCCGCCTTTCTGCGGGATGGGGTGGGGCTCGTCACTGTCGAGCCCCGTCCGGCGTTCGAGGAGCGGGCGTCCGGGGCGGCGCCCCCGGTCACGGGCAGGGGACGGGCCCGCCACGGGCGCACCGCACCCGCATCGCACCCCGCCCCCGGCACCGCCGGATCCGCTCAGATCCGTTCGAGCACCCGTGCCAGCAACGCCCCCATCCGCGTGGCCGAATCGCGCCCGGCCTGCAGCACCTCTTCATGGTTGAGCGGCTCGCCGCTCAGGCCCGCCGCCAGGTTGGTGACCAGGGAGATGCCCAGCACCTCGGCCCCCGCCTCCCGTGCGGCGATCGCCTCCAGCACGGTGGACATGCCGACCAGGTCGCCGCCCATGACACGGACCATGTTGATCTCTGCGGGGGTCTCGTAGTGCGGGCCGGGGAACTGCACGTACACACCCTCTTCGAGGGTCTCGTCGACCTCCTTGCACAGCGCGCGCAGCCGCGGGGAGTACAGGTCGGTCAGGTCGACGAAGTTGGCGCCGATGATGGGGGAGGCCGCGGTCAGGTTGATGTGGTCGCTGATCAGGACCGGCTGGCCGGGGCGCATGCCCTCGCGCAGACCGCCGCAGCCGTTCGTCAGGACGACGGTCTTGCAGCCGGCGGCGACGGCGGTACGCACCCCGTGGGCGACGGCGGCGACGCCGCGGCCCTCGTAGAAGTGCGTCCGGCCGAGGAAGACCAGGGCGCGCTTCTCGCCGATCCGGTACGAGCGGATCGTGCCGCCGTGGCCCTGCACGGCGGGCGCCGGGAAGCCGGGCAGGTCGGTCACCGGGAACTCGGCCTCCGGGGTGCCGAGCGCATCGACCGCGGGTGCCCAGCCGGAACCCATCACGAGCGCGACGTCGTGGGTCTCGGCGCCGGTCAGCTCGCGCAGGCGGGCGGCGGCGTCGTCGGCGGCGGCGTACGGGTCGCCCTGGATGTTGTCCGGAATAACTGATGCGTTCACGCGGATGAGGGTAACCGGTGATTCCCTACGCGCGTAGATGCTCATGCGCAGAGTCTGCACTTGCTTCCTCGTACATTCACACAAAAGCGCTGGTCCGCCGGGTCGGCGGGGTCAGCAGGGTCGCTTGCGCAGTTCCATCACATAGTCGTGCGGCGCGCCCGCGGACTCCGCGGCATCAGCGATCTCGCCCAGATAGCGCGCGGACGGCAGCCCGCCCTCGTACCCGTTCAGCACATACATCCAGGCCGGCTCCTCGCCGTCCAGGGTGTGCACGCGCACCCGCATCCGCCGGTAGATGTCCAGGCCGACGCCCTCCCACCGGTCCATGGAGTCCTCGTCCATCGGCGCGATGTCGTACAGCGCCACGAAGACCTGGGAACGGGGGGCCTCCACGACCGTGGCGAGCGCGCCTTCCCAGCCCATCTGCTCCCCGCCGAAGGTCAGCCGCCAGCCGTTGAGCCAGCCGGTGCCGCGCAGCGGGGAATGCGGTGCGCGGCGCGTCATCAGCCGCGCGTCGAGGTTGCCGGCGTACGCGGCGTAGAGCGACATGGGTCCGAGGGTACGGGAGGTGATGGGGAGAACGTCGATTCCTGTGAGGAAGACCCCGTACGGGGTTCCGATTCCCGTCCCGGACCCCCGTCGAGCACGCCTCGGCTCACGCATGGAGGGCCCCGGGACGAAGCACCTTGGCGCGTGCGGGACAATGAAGTACGTACTGCATTCCCCGGGGCGACCCCCCGGACCCCCGGCCGGGGCAGCGGACGGCCGCGGGATGACACATGCGAGGCGGACTTTTCGTGACCCGGATCGTGATCATCGGCGGCGGACCCGGCGGGTACGAGGCGGCGTTGGTGGGCGCCCAGCTCGGCGCGGAGGTGACCGTCGTCGACTGCGACGGTCTCGGCGGCGCGTCCGTGCTCACCGACTGCGTGCCCTCGAAGACCCTGATCGCGACGGCCGAGGTGATGACCACCTTCGACTCTTCGTACGAGGAGTTGGGCATCATCGTCGCGGACGACACCCCGCACACCGAGCAGGCGGCCCGCGTCGTCGGCGTCGACCTCGGCAAGGTCAACCGGCGGGTGAAGCGCCTGGCGCTCGCCCAGTCCCACGACATCACCGCCTCCGTCACCCGTGCGGGGGCACGCGTGATGCGGGGCCGGGGCCGCCTCGAAGGCCTCCAGGCCGCCGACGGCTCCCGCCAGGTCGTCGTGACCGCCGCCGACGGCACGGAGGAGTCGCTCACCGCCGACGCCGTGCTGATCGCGACCGGCGGTCACCCCCGGGAGATTCCGGATGCGCTCCCCGACGGCGAGCGCATCCTGAACTGGACCCAGGTCTACGACCTCGACGAACTCCCCGAGGAGCTCATCGTGGTCGGCTCCGGCGTGACGGGCGCCGAGTTCGCGGGCGCCTACCAGGCGCTCGGCTCGCGCGTCACCCTCGTCTCGTCCCGCGACCGGGTGCTGCCGGGCGAGGACCCGGACGCGGCCGCCGTGCTGGAGGACGTCTTCCGCCGCCGCGGCATGAACGTCATGGCCCGCTCCCGCGCCCAGGCGGCCAAGCGGGTCGGCGACCGGGTCGAGGTCACCCTCGCCGACGGCCGGGTCATCTCCGGTTCGCACTGCCTGATGGCGGTCGGCGCGATCCCGAACAGCGCGGGCATGGGCCTGGAGGAGGCCGGGGTCCGGCTCAAGGAGTCCGGCCACATCTGGACCGACAAGGTCTCCCGCACCAGCGCCCCGGGCGTCTACGCGGCCGGTGACGTCACCGGGATCTTCGCCCTCGCCTCGGTCGCCGCCATGCAGGGGCGGATCGCGATGTACCACTTCCTGGGCGACGCGGTGGCGCCGCTGAATCTGAAGACGGTCTCCTCGAACGTCTTCACCGACCCCGAGATCGCCACCGTCGGCTACAGCCAGGCCGATGTCGATGCCGGCCGGATCGACGCCCGGGTGGTCAAGCTGCCGCTGCTGCGCAACCCGCGCGCCAAGATGCAGGGCATCCGTGACGGCTTCGTCAAGATCTTCTGCCGGCCCGGCACCGGGATCGTGGTCGGCGGCTGCGTCGTCGCGCCGCGGGCGAGCGAGTTGATTCACCCGATCTCGATCGCGGTCGACAACAATTTGACGGTCGAACAGATCGCAAACGCTTTCACCGTGTATCCGTCCCTGTCGGGATCGATCGCGGAAGTGGCCCGTCAGTTGCACACCCGCAAGCTCGCGGGCGAGGCGTGAGCTCCTCCAAGAGGCTTCGGAGCCCGTAAATCCCCGGCAACTCCCGGCAAGTCGGGTGGCCGGGTGACCGCCGGGCGATCAGTACGGAACAACAAGGGGGCCGCCCCTACCACTTGGCGGCCCCCTGTATGCGCAACTTCTCTTATTCGGCGCAAACTGCTGAAAACACTCGGGCAGTCACGTTACTGTCAGTTTCGTGTTCGCTGCAGAACGTCGTCAGTTGATCCTCGAAATGGTGCGTGCCAACGGGGCGGTATCGCTCCGTGAGCTCGCCCGCGTCGTCCAGACCTCCGAAGTGACCGTACGGCGGGACGTGCGGGCACTGGAGGCAGAAGGACTCCTCGACCGCCGGCACGGCGGTGCGGTTTTGCCGGGCGGTTTTACGCGGGAGTCCGGCTTTCCGCAGAAATCCCATCTCGCGACCGCGGAGAAGACCGCCATCGCCGACCTGGCCGCCGGTCTCGTCGAAGAGGGCGAGGCCATCGTCGTCGGTGCCGGTACGACCACGCAGGAGCTGGCCCGCCGGCTCGCGCGGGTCCCCGGTCTGACCGTCGTCACCAACTCCCTGCTGGTCGCCCAGGCGTTGGCCCATGCCAACCGGGTGGAAGTGGTGATGACCGGCGGAACGCTGCGCGGCTCCAACTACGCCCTGGTGGGCAGCGGTGCCGAGCAGTCCCTCCAGGGGCTGCGGGTCTCGCGCGCGTTCCTCTCCGGGAGCGGCCTCACGGCGGAACGCGGCCTCTCCACGTCCAACATGCTCTCGGCGAGCGTGGACCGGGCCCTGGTGCAGGCGGCGGCGGAGGTGGTGGTCCTGGCGGACCACACCAAGCTCGGCTCCGACACCATGTTCCAGACGGTGCCGACGGATCTGATCACCCGCCTGGTGACGGACGAGCCGCCCGGCCACGACGACCGTGCCGCCACCGAACTGCAGGCCCTGGCGGATCAGGGGGTGCAGATCGCGGTGGCCGGCGCGGGCAGCGGCCCCGCACCGGCCGAAGCCCTTCCCCCGGGCCGTCAGGCCCGCCGCGACATGCCGCTGCCCGGTCAGCGCCGTACGCGCGGAGGCGGCCCCGGGGGGCCGGGCCCGCAGCAGTTGCGCAGCGCGGCGGGCCTGGCGGAACAGGGCCAGGGAGACCGGGCGAGAGTGGCGGATCTGCGACGCCGGTAGGGCGCGGTGCGGTGCGGGTGCGGTTCGTCAGCCGCGGGCCCGTTCCGCGCCGCACCCGGCGGAATCAAGCCTTTCCGGCGGTCGACGACCGGGGGATCCGGAGGCAGCGCCACCGGTCACGGGCAGGGGCGGGCGGAGGGGCGAGACCCGCACCGCGGCCCCGCGACGCCTGCGGTCACCCGCACCCGCCCCCTCAATTCGCCTCCACGTTCGGCCCCTTCAGTCCCTGCAAGGTCAGCATCAGCAGCCGGCTCGCCAACTCCGGGTCGTCCGGCGACTGTTCCGCGGTCAGCGCGATCGCGTTCGTCAGCTGCATCAGATCGTCTATGGACACGTCCGACCGAACTGCCCCGCTCGCCTGAGCCCGCTCCAGCAGCACCGCTCCCGCCTCACGCAGTGGCACATTGCACTGCGACAGTGCCGAAGTCTCGTCCCGTGACGTCGACATGAGCGCCTGGGCGAGCCCGCGGTACTCGCCCGCGTGGGTGATGATCGCGCCCAGCCACTCCACCAGACCCCGGCACGGCTGCTGTGCCCCCGCGAGCTCCCGGGACCGGTTGATGAGGGAGGTCAGGGCCTCCTGGAAGACGGCGTTCATCAGCGCGTGCCGGTTCGGGAAGTGCCGGTACAGCGTGCCGATCCCGACGCCCGCGCGTCGCGCGATGTCCTCCAGGGACGCGTCGGTGCCGTGTTCCGCGAAGGCGGTACGGGCCTCGCCCAGCAGCCGGTCGTAATTGCGGCGCGCGTCGGCGCGCATGGGCCGGGCCGATGTCTGTGCCGTGCTCATCGCCATTGCGCAGTCCTCCCTTTTTCCGCCCTGGGGTCCAGGATGCCATCGCGTATCCGGAGGGAGTATCCGCATCGTTTCGGAGGGAACCTCCGAGTGAACGGGCGGGGCCCCTGCCGAGTCGTACGACTCCGCAGGGGCCCCGGCGCGAGGACAGGCCGACCTCGTGGGTCAGTCCTTGATCTCGCAGATCACGGCGCCGGACGAGATCGAGCTGCCGACCTCGGCGGCGAGTCCCTTGATGGTGCCGGCGCGGTGCGCGTTGAGCGGCTGTTCCATCTTCATGGCCTCCAGGACGACGACCAGGTCGCCCTCCTGGACCTGCTGGCCCTCCTCGACGGCCACCTTGACGATGGTGCCCTGCATCGGGGACGCCAGCGTGTCGCCGGAGACCGCGGAGCCGGACTTCTTCGCCGCCCGGCGCTTGGGCTTGGCGCCCGCCGCGAGTCCGGTACGGGCCAGGCTCATCCCCAGCGACGAGGGCAGCGAGACCTCAAGACGCTTGCCGCCGACCTCGACGACGACGGTCTCGCGACCGGTCTCCTCCTCCGCCTCCACGTCGGCGGCGGCGGTGAAGGGCTTGATGTCGTTGACGAACTCGGTCTCGATCCACCGGGTGTGGACCCGGAACGGGTTACTGGTGAACGCCGGGTCGGCGACGACCGCGCGGTGGAACGGAATGGCGGTGGCCATGCCCTCGACATCGAACTCGGCCAGCGCGCGCGCCGCCCGCTGCAGCGCCTGCTCACGGGTCGCGCCGGTCACGATGAGCTTCGCCAGGAGCGAGTCCCAGGCGGGCCCGATGACGGAACCGGACTCCACGCCCGCGTCGAGGCGGACACCGGGGCCGGTCGGCGGGGAGAAGACGGTGACGGTGCCCGGGGCGGGCAGGAAGCCGCGGCCCGGGTCCTCGCCGTTGATCCGGAACTCGAAGGAGTGCCCGCGCAGGGCCGGATCGCCGTAGCCGAGCTCCTCGCCGTCGGCGATGCGGAACATCTCGCGGACGAGGTCGAGGCCGGTGACCTCCTCGGTGACCGGGTGCTCGACCTGGAGCCGGGTGTTGACCTCCAGGAACGAGATGGTGCCGTCCGTGCCGACGAGGAACTCCACGGTGCCCGCACCGACGTAACCGGCCTCCTTGAGGATGGCCTTCGACGCCGCGTACAGCTCCGCGTTCTGCGCCTCGGAGAGGAACGGCGCGGGGGCCTCCTCGACCAGCTTCTGGTGGCGGCGCTGGAGCGAGCAGTCACGGGTGGAGACGACGACGACGTTGCCGTGGGTGTCGGCCAGGCACTGCGTCTCGACATGGCGCGGCTTGTCGAGGTAGCGCTCCACGAAGCACTCCCCACGGCCGAACGCCGCCACGGCCTCACGGACCGCGGAGTCGTACAGCTCCGGGATCTCCTCCAGCGTGCGCGCGACCTTCAGCCCGCGACCGCCACCACCGAAGGCGGCCTTGATCGCGATCGGCAGCCCGTGCTGCTCGGCGAAGGCCACGACCTCGGCGGAGCCCTCGACCGGGTCGGGCGTGCCGGCCACCAGCGGGGCACCGGCACGCTGTGCGATGTGCCGGGCGGCGACCTTGTCGCCGAGGTCCCGGATCGCCTGCGGCGGCGGGCCGATCCAGGTCAGGCCCGCGTCCAGCACGGCCTGGGCGAACTCGGCGTTCTCCGACAGGAAGCCGTAGCCCGGGTGGATCGCGTCCGCCCCGGAGTCCTTGGCAGCCTGGAGCACCTTGGCCATGTCCAGATAGCTGGCGGCCGGGGTGTCACCGCCCAGGGCGAATGCCTCGTCGGCCGCACGCACATGCAGAGCGTCGCGGTCCGGGTCGGCGTAGACGGCCACGCTCCCGATCCCGGCATCCCGGCATGCCCGAGCAACACGGACAGCAATTTCGCCACGGTTGGCGATGAGCACCTTGCGCACGATGGCTCCCTCCTTGAAACAAGCTGAGTTTAGGGACTACCGACACGGCCCTACGACCCGTCCCCAATGGTGAGCTTGCCCACACGGAGGGTGATTCGAGGCTTCCTCAAGTCGCGAAATCCCTTGTGGCACCACGGTACGCCCGGATCCATGACCGCACAGTAGCCACGAGGTGTGGTCCAGGTCTCTGTTCGCGCAAGCGGCCCAGCCCGGCGTTTCTTTGTCGAGTCCCCACTAATGGGCGAACGATTCTTTGCCCGACGCACGAGGGGTGCGACAAGCGGGGCGCGGCGGAAGCGCACGGGTGCGTGTCAGGAGTGCGGGGCGCAGGCGAAGGGTGCCGGGGCCCTTGTCCCGGGCGTTACCCATTAGTAGGGTCCGCGCTATCGCACGTACTGCAGGTAACAGGGGGTGAGCGCCGTGGTGCGCAGACCGGTGGCGTTCGTGACGGCGATCGTGCTGTTCGTGGAGGCCGTGGGCATCGTGGTCGTCAACGGCATCCTGGCGACGGTCGTCAAGAACCAGGACATGTCGCTCGCCGGGCTGGAACCCGCCGCCATGGTCAACGGCACCTGGGTGATGGGCGGTGTCTTCGGCGCGTATCTGCTGCTGTGCGGGCTGGTCCTCCTGCTGGCCGGCATCCGCGACCGGGCCCCCGGCCGCATCGGCCGCATCGCCCTCATCACCTGCGCCGTGGTGCACGGGGTGCTGGGCGCGCTGACGGTGGGGCTGGTCGGCTGGGCCGCGTTCGCGTGCCTGATGGTGGTGCTCGGGCTGATCGTGCTGGCGCTGGTGGCGTACGGCCCCGAGTCCGGGACCGGCCGGCCCGCCGAGGACGCCGAGCCGAACGCTCCCGCTCCCGTCTGACCCGGACGGCCCGACCCGGACGGCCCGACCCGGACGGCCCGACCCGGACGGCCCGGTCCGGACAGTCTTCAGCCGGCCCGACTCGAACGGCCGAACCGGACCGACGGGTCCGAACGGTCCGGCTCGGCCGGCCCGACTCCAACGGCCGCACCGGACGGTCCGGCGGGGTGGGCGGTCCGGCTCAGCCGCGGACCCACAGCTCGGTGACGGAGATCCCCAGCTCGTCCAGCAGCCGGCGCAGCAGCGGCAGCGAGAGCCCGATGACATTGCCGTGGTCGCCCTCGATGGAGTCGACGAACGGCGCCGAGCGGCCGTCCAGCGTGAAGGCGCCCGCGACGTGGAGCGGCTCGCCAGTGGCCACGTAGGCGGCGATCTCGGCGTCCGTCGGTTCGCCGAAGCGGACGGTCGTGGACGCGGTCGCCGAGGCCGTACGGCCGGTCGCGGTGTCGATCACGCTGTGGCCGGTCCGCAGCACTCCGGCCCGGCCGCGCATGGACTTCCAGCGGGCGATGGCCTCCTCGCCGTCGGCCGGCTTGCCGAGCGCCTCGCCGTCGAGTTCGAGCACCGAGTCGCACCCGATGACCAGGGCACCCGCCGCCTCGGGCCGGCCGGCCACCGCGGCGGCCTTGGCCTCGGCGAGCACGAGCGCCAGCTCGGCCGGTGTCGGGGCGCCCAGCGCGTCCTCGTCCACCCCGCTGACGATCACCTCGGGTGCGAATCCGGCCTGGCGCAGAAGGCCGAGGCGGGCGGGGGAGGCGGAGGCGAGCACGAGACGGCGCTGATCAGTCATACGCGCCATCGTAGAAGCCCCTCACCGTGTCCCGAGCACGAACATCGCGACCACCATCGCGAGCGCGAGCACCAGCCCCGCGCGCCGCATCATGTCCTGGGCGTCGCGCAGTTCCTTCGGCGGCTTGTTCTCCGGGTCGGACCACAGCATGGGACCGATCCTGCTGCGGGGCCGGACGACGCGCCTGAGTACGGGTACTCAGGCGCCCTGGTGCGTACGGGCCAGATCGCGCCCGTACGCAGCGAGGTCCGGACCCGAAGGGGCCCGGACCTCCGAAAACACGTGCGGACGGGTGGCGGTCCGGTGCGCGATGGGGTGGGGATCCGGGCCGATCCGGACGAAAGACCCTGAGGGCTGTCCCGGGATTGCGGGGCGCCCCTCAGCCGGGCCAGTACGTCCGCGCCCAGGCCCGCGGCCCCGGCAGATGGCGTTCGCGCCGGGCGATGCGTCCCGGGTCGGACCACTGACCGGACAGCGCCGGAGCACCGGACGACACCTCGGACACCGATACCCCGGCGCGTGCCCGGACCACCGCCAGCGCGGCAGCCAGCTCCTCAGGGGTCGGGTTGCCCCGTACGACCTTGATCATGGCCAGGACCCTTTCTAGAGGGGGATGTTGCCGTGCTTCTTCGGGGGCAGCGACTCCCGCTTGGTGCGCAGCTGGCGCAGCGCCTTCACGATGTGGGCGCGGGTGTCGGACGGCATGATCACCGCGTCGACGTAGCCGCGTTCGGCCGCCACGTACGGGTTGAGCAGGGTGTCCTCGTAGTCCGCGATCAGCTCGGCGCGCTTGGCCTCCGCCTCGGCGGGGTCCGTGACGGCGGCGATGGCGCGGCGGTGCAGGATGTTCACCGCGCCCTGCGCGCCCATCACGGCGATCTGCGCGGTCGGCCAGGCGAGGTTGATGTCGGCGCCCAGGTGCTTGGAGCCCATGACGTCGTACGCGCCGCCGAACGCCTTGCGGGTGATCACCGTGATCAGCGGGACCGTCGCCTCCGCGTACGCGTAGATCAGCTTGGCGCCGCGGCGGATGATGCCGCCGTACTCCTGGTCGACGCCGGGCAGGAAGCCGGGTACGTCGACGAAGGTCAGGACGGGCACGTTGAAGGCGTCGCAGGTGCGGACGAACCGTGCCGCCTTCTCGCTCGCGTTGATGTCCAGGCAGCCGGCGAACTGCATCGGCTGGTTGGCGACGATGCCGACCGGATAGCCCTCGACGCGCCCGAAACCGGTGAGGATGTTCGGGGCGAACAGGGCCTGGGTCTCCAGGAACTCGCCGTCGTCCAGCACGTGCTCGATGGCGGCGTGCATGTCGTACGGCTGGTTCGCCGAGTCCGGGATGAGGGTGTCGAGCTCGCGGTCCTCGTCGGTCGTGGCGAGGTCCGCCTCCTCCGGGAAGGCCGGTGCTTCGGAGAGGTTGTTCGAAGGGAGGTACGACAGCAGGGACTTGACGTACTCGATGGCGTCCTTCTCGTCGCCCGCCATGTGATGCGCCACCCCGGAGGTGGTGTTGTGGGTGCGGGCGCCGCCGAGTTCCTCGAAACCGACGTCCTCACCGGTGACGGTCTTGATGACGTCGGGACCGGTGATGAACATGTGCGAGGTCTGGTCGACCATGACGGTGAAGTCGGTGATCGCGGGGGAGTAGACGGCGCCGCCCGCGCACGGTCCGACGATCAGCGAGATCTGCGGGACGACACCCGAGGCGTGCACATTGCGGCGGAAGATCTCGGCGAACAGACCGAGCGCCGCCACGCCTTCCTGGATACGGGCACCGCCGCCGTCGTTGATGCCGATGACCGGGCAGCCGGTCTTCAGCGCGAAGTCCATCACCTTGACGATTTTCTCACCGTAGACCTCGCCGAGCGATCCGCCGAAGATGGTGAAGTCCTGCGAATACACGCAGACGGGGCGGCCGTCGACCGTGCCGTAGCCGGTGACGACGCCGTCCCCGTACGGGCGGTTCTTCTCGATGCCGAAGTTGGTGGAGCGGTGCCGGGCGAACTCGTCGAGCTCCACGAAGGAACCCTCGTCCAGCAGAAGGTCGATCCGCTCGCGGGCGGTCAGTTTGCCCTTCGCGTGCTGCTTCTCGACCGCGCGCTCGGAGCCCGCGTGCGTCGCTTCGTCGATTCGGTGCTGCAGGTCCGCGATCTTGCCCGCGGTGGTGTGGATGTCGATCTCTTCCGGCTCGGACATCGGGTGGCGGCTCCCTGCCTGGTCACGGGGACGACTGTGCTGCTGATCAGGTACTGAACACCTACTGATCCGTAGGGTATCGGCGCCGATACGGTTCGGCAGTGCGTCGTTTGCCACACCTAGTCTGGCTTGCATGACACCTTCGGATGCGCCTCACAGCCGCTGGTCGGACCTGGACCGGCCGCCCCTCAACGTCCCCGCCCTGCGCCGCGGACTGCTGCGGCCGGGCGGCCTGTGGACCTCGCTCGACGTCGTGGAGACCACCGGGTCCACCAACTCCGACCTCGCCGGACAGGCGGCGGCGGGCCTCGTCGAAGGCGCCGTGCTGGTCGCCGAGGAGCAGACCGCGGGCCGCGGGCGCCTGGACCGCACGTGGACGGCCCCGGCCCGGTCGGGTCTGTTCTTCTCCGTCTTCCTGACGCCCGGCGACGTCCCGGTCCGGCGGTGGGGCTGGCTGCCGCTGCTCACCGGCGTCGCGACGGCGACGGGCCTGGCCCGCGCGGCGGGCGTGGACACGGCCCTGAAGTGGCCCAACGACCTTCTCGTGACAGTGGCGGGCGAGGAGCGCAAGGCGGGCGGCATCCTGGCCGAGCGCGCCGGGAACGGCGTCGTCGTCGGCATCGGCCTCAACGTGTCCCTGCGCGCCGATGAACTCCCCGCCGCCACGGCCGGCTCGCTGGCCCTGGCCGGAGCGGTCTCCACCGACCGGGAGACGCTGCTGCGCGGCGTACTGCGCTCACTGGAGCATTGGTACGGCCAGTGGCACGCGGCGGAGGGCGACCCGGCGGCGAGCGGACTGCAGGAGGCGTACGCGGCGGGCTGCGCGACCCTCGGCCGCACGGTACGGGCCCAACTGCCCGGCGACCGCACGCTCACCGGCGAGGCCATGGCGATCGACGGCGACGGCCGCCTGATCCTGTCCACCGACGACGGTCTCCAGGAACCCGTCTCGGCGGGCGACATCGTGCACCTGCGGGGCATCGGCGGCGGCCTGGTCTGAGAGGAGGCACGATGATCGCCCCCCGGGCCCGCCCGGACCCGTACCGAGGCACGGGACGTGCTCTTCCGGAAACCCCCCACCGGCGGAAACCACCCACGCCCTCTGGCTCACCCAGGAACATTTCCGGAGGCCATGGGGACGTGAGCCACGGCACACCTGCCGTATCGTTGAGGCGATCCACCGACAGATCGGCAGGGCAGTGCGCAGGGAACGGGCAGGAGGCGGCTGGTGACCGTCGACGACACGACCTCCGGTGCGGGCGCGGAGCCCCCGTCGGAACCCTCGGTCCACCCGACACCGCATCACGAAGTCGACCATACGGCGGAACCGACCGACGACCCTCTCGCGATCCGGCTGGAACAGCTGATCCTGGGCGCCGACCGTCGCTACACGCCGTTCCAGGCGGCCCGTACCGCCGGTGTCTCGATGGACCTGGCCTCCCGGTTCTGGCGGGCCATGGGCTTCGCCGACATCGGGCAGGCCAGGGCGCTCACCGAGGCCGATGTGCTGGCGCTGCGCCGGCTCGCGGGGCTCGTCGAGGCGGGGCTGCTCAGCGAGCCGATGGCCATCCAGGTGGCGCGGTCCACCGGGCAGACCACCGCCCGGCTGGCGGAATGGCAGATCGATTCCTTCCTGGAGGGGCTGACCGAACCGCCCGAGCCCGGAATGACCCGCACCGAGGTCACGTACCCGCTGGTGGAGCTGCTCCTCCCGGAGCTGGAGGAGTTCCTGGTGTACGTGTGGCGGCGCCAGCTCGCCGCCGCCACCGGCCGGGTCGTGCAGGCCGCCGACGACGAGGAGATGGTCGACCGCCGCCTGGCCGTCGGCTTCGCCGACCTCGTCGGATTCACCCGGCTGACCCGGCGGCTGGAGGAGCAGGAGCTCGGCGAGCTGGTCGAGGCGTTCGAGACCACTTCGGCCGACCTGGTCGCCGCCCACGGCGGCCGGCTCATCAAGACCCTCGGCGACGAGGTCCTCTTCGCCGCCGACGACGCGGGCACCGCGGCCGAGATCGCGCTGCGTCTGATCGAGGCGATGACCCAGGACGAGACCATGCCGGCGCTGCGGGTCGGCATCGCGTTCGGCACCGTCACCACCCGAATGGGCGATGTCTTCGGTACGACGGTGAACCTCGCGAGCCGGCTGACCTCGATAGCCCCCAAGGACGCCGTGCTGGTGGACGGGGCGTTCGCGGAGGAGCTGACCCGTACCGGCGACGCGCCGGTCTCCGAGGCGCAGGCGGCGGAGGAGGCCGCCGCGGCCGAGAAGGAGCGCCGGGACGGCATGGAGCCGTCCGTGCCCACGTACCGCTACGGGCTGCAGCCGATGTGGCAGCGTCCGGTGCGCGGCCTCGGCGTGGTGGAGCCCTGGCTGCTGGCGCGCCGGGGCGCGTCCCGGGCCTGAACGCGCCCGGACCGCTGTCCGGGAAGCCCCATAGGATCCCTCCGGCAACGATCGTTAACCGGAGGGGTGCCAGTCATGACCGTCACGTCCGAGCAGCGGTTCGGGGAATTCGTCGTCGTACGGGTCCACGAAGGGCAGGAACACGTCGCCGAGCTGGTCCTCGACCGGCCGGGGGCGATGAACGCGGTGTCCACGGACATGGCCCGCTCGATCCATGCGGCCTGTGCCGCGCTCGCCGCCGACCCGGGCGTACGGGTCGCCGTCCTCACCTCCAGCCATGAGCGGGCCTTCTGCGTGGGCGCGGACCTGAAGGAGCGCAACTCCTTCACCGACGCCGAGCTGCTGCGTCAGCGCCCGACGGCACGCGCCGCGTACACCGGCGTACTGGAACTGCCGATGCCGACCATCGCGGCCGTGCACGGCTTCGCACTCGGCGGCGGATTCGAGCTGGCCCTGTCCTGCGACCTGATCGTCGCCGACCGCACAGCCGTGGTGGGGCTGCCCGAGGTGTCGGTCGGTGTCATCCCGGGCGGCGGCGGCACGCAGTTGCTGCCGCGGCGGATCGGCGCGGCGCGCGCCGCCGAGCTGGTCTTCACGGCGCGGCGGGTGGAGGCGGCCGAGGCGCGCGAGACGGGGCTGGTCGACGAGCTGGTGGAGGCGGGGCGGGACCGGGAGGCCGCGCTGGCGCTCGCGGGGCGGATCGCCGCCAACTCCCCGGTGGGGCTGCGGGCTGCCAAGCGCGCGCTGCGCCTGGGGCACGGCCTCGATCTGCGGGCCGGTCTCGAAGTCGAGGACGCCGCCTGGCGGTCGGTGGCCTTCTCCGGCGACCGGGCCGAGGGAGTGGCCGCGTTCAACGAGAAGAGGAAGCCGAACTGGCCCGGTGAGTGACGTTGCGCGTTCAACGAGACACGCAGCGAGCGCTACCGATGTCGCAAACTGATCAAATCACCACAAAACTACATAAGCTGTAGCGATGGGTGATGATGTGCGGCTGCGGGCCGTGGTTTCGCTCGCGCAGACGATGGCGGCGGCGCACACCCCGCGGGGGTCGTGGCGAGCGGCTGCGCTGGGGGCGTGCGAGGCGTTGGGCGGCAGCTTCGCCGCGCTCTCCGTCTGGGAGCGGGGGCGCGGACGGCTGCGCGTGCTGGTGAACGCGGGCGAACGGGCCGAGGGGGAGGAGGAGTTCCCCGAGGAGGAGGCGTATCCGGTGCACCAGTTCCCGGAGATCACCGAGTTCCTGCATGAACGGTGGGCCGGTGGTGGTGAGCCGGATGCCTGGGTGGAGACCGCCGACGGTCCGGTGGGCCGGACGCCGTGCGCGGGGGTGCGGGGGTACGGGCGCGGGTACTGCGAGCAGCGGGTGGCCGCCCTGCGCCGGCGCGGGCGCGGCTGCTGCGTGGTCGCGCCGATCGTGCTGCACGGGCGGGCCTGGGGTGAGCTGTATGTGGCCCGCCCGGTGGGGCGGCCGGTGTTCGGCCGGGAGGACGCGGACTTCGCGACCGTGCTGGCGGCGGTCGTCGCCGCCGGGATCTCACAGACCGAACGGCTCGAAGAGGTCCGCAAGCTCGCCTTCACCGATCCGCTGACCGGGCTGGCCAACCGCCGTGCCGTCGATGTGCGGCTCGACGAGGCGGTGGAGCGGCACCGGGCGGACGGGGCCGTGGTCAGTCTGGTCGTCTGCGACCTCAACGGTCTGAAGCGGGTCAACGACACTCATGGCCATGCCGTCGGGGACCGCCTGCTGGAACGTTTCGGCTCGGTGCTGTCCCGCTGCGGCGCCATGCTGCCCGGTGCGCTCGCGGCCCGGCTCGGCGGCGATGAGTTCTGTCTGCTCACGGTGGGTCCCGAAGCGGACGAGGTGATCCGGGTGGCCGCCGAACTCTGCGAGCGGGCGGCCGAGTTGGAGCTCGGTGACGGGGTGGCGTGCGGGCTCGCGTCGACCGGTGATCCGATCGGCCCGGTGGTGTCGGCGCGACGGCTCTTCCGGCTGGCGGACGCGGCCCAGTACCGGGCGAAGGCGGCCCGCTCGGCGGAGCCGGTGGTGGCGGGGCGCGACGGGGAGGTGATCCGGCTGGCCGACGCGCCGCCCAGGTCCCCGCACGACCGCCGCCACCTGCGTGGCAGCCGCCCCTGACCGTGTGACCGGATCGGTAAGGGGTCAACCGCGTGACCACTAGTGACATGAAGGGATTCAATCCGTACGCTTCTGAATATGGATATGCATACAGTCGTGGTGGGGACGTCCGGTACCACCGCTCAGGACGTCATCGCCGTGGCCCGCGGCAACGCCCGCGTCGAGCTCTCCGCGGATGCCGTGAGCGCGCTCGCCGCCGCGCGCGAGATCGTGGACGCGCTCGCCGCCAAGCCCGAGCCGGTCTACGGAGTCTCCACCGGCTTCGGAGCGTTGGCCAGCCGGCACATCAGCCAGGACCTCCGCGCACAGCTCCAGCGCAACATCGTCCGCTCGCACGCCGCCGGCATGGGCCCGCGGGTCGAGCGCGAGGTCGTCCGCGCCCTGATGTTCCTGCGGCTGAAGACGGTCGCCTCCGGGCACACGGGTGTGCGCCCCGAGGTCGCGCAGACCATGGCCGACGTCCTCAACGCGGGCATCACCCCCGTTGTCCACGAGTACGGCTCGCTCGGCTGCTCCGGCGACCTGGCCCCGCTCTCCCACTGCGCGCTGACGCTGATGGGCGAGGGTGACGCGGAGGGTCCCGACGGCACCGTGCGCCCCGCCGGTGAGCTGCTCGCCGCCCATGGCATCGCCCCGGTCGAGCTGCGCGAGAAGGAGGGCCTCGCCCTCCTCAACGGCACCGACGGCATGCTCGGCATGCTCGTCATGGCCCTGGCCGACCTGAAGAACCTCTACACCTCGGCCGACATCACCGCCGCTCTCTCCCTGGAGGCGCTGCTCGGCACGGACAAGGTGCTCGCCCCGGAACTGCACGCCATCCGGCCGCACCCGGGCCAGGGCGTCAGCGCCGACAACATGCTGCGGGTGCTTGCCGGTTCCGGCCTCACCGGCCACCATCAGGACGACGCGCCGCGTGTGCAGGACGCCTACTCCGTGCGCTGTGCCCCTCAGGTCAACGGCGCCGGACGTGACACCCTCGACTACGCCGGCATCGTCGCGGCCCGCGAACTGGCCTCCGCCGTCGACAATCCGGTGGTCCTGCCCGACGGCAGGGTCGAGTCCAACGGGAACTTCCACGGTGCCCCCGTCGCGTACGTCCTCGACTTCCTGGCGATCGTCGCCGCCGACCTCGGTTCGATCACCGAGCGCCGCACCGACCGGCTGCTGGACAAGAACCGTTCGCACGGGCTGCCGCCGTTCCTCGCCGACGACGCCGGGGTGGACTCGGGCCTGATGATCGCCCAGTACACCCAGGCCGCCCTGGTCAGCGAGATGAAGCGGCTCGCGGTCCCCGCCTCGGCCGATTCGATCCCGTCCTCCGCGATGCAGGAGGACCACGTCTCCATGGGCTGGTCGGCGGCGCGCAAGCTCCGTACCGCCGTCGACAACCTCGCCCGGATCGTCGCCGTGGAGCTGTACGCGGCGACCCGCGCCATCGAACTGCGCGCCGCGCAGGGCCTCACCCCCGCCCCCGCCTCGCAGGCGGCCATCGAGGCGCTGCGTGCGGCGGGTGTGCAGGGGCCGGGACCGGACCGCTTCCTGTCGCCGGACCTGGCCGCGGCGGACGCGTTCGTCCGTACCGGAAAGCTGGTCGCGGCGGTCGAGCCGGTCACCGGACCGCTGGCCTAGGAGCTTTCGTCCGGATCGTGCCGGGTTCGTGTGCCCGGTGCCCGATCCGGCATGATCCGGACGAAGAACCCTGAAGATCCCGGCCTGTTCAGGCGGACAGGGCGTCGGCGCGGCGCACCGAGCAGGTGACGAACGCCGCGCCGATGCTCAGGAACGCCGTGCCACCGATCAGATACGGAGTGGTGTCGACCCCGGCGCCGGTGTCGGCGAGCCTCGGACCCGGCGTGGTGTCCTCGGCGGCGGTTGCCTGTCGGCTCCGGGCGCCCGGAGCGCCGGCCGATTCGTCCGTCGCGTTGGCGGACGGGACGAACCACAGGGCGGCCAGCAACGTGCCCGCGGCGGTGGCGGTCAGGAGCGGGCGGCGAGCAGCGGCCACGGAATCGATCCCCCTTGTCACAGCCGTGAGTTAGGCCTGTACGCAGATGCTAGTGAAAGCAGCGGGTCGCGGGAAAGTCGCGGGGGCGGGGAGCTTACGCTCCGGCACATGAGCACTTCTGAGACACCACGGTTTGTTCGGCTTCGCGTCGAAATGATGCTGGAGATCACAGACTCCGACGCCCTCAGCGGCACCGCGCTGGAGTCCATCGCCGCCGAGTACGGGGAGCCCGGCGGCGAGGCCGCCGAGGAACGCGTACGGGCCGAGGAGGCCGTACGGGAGGACGGCGCGGAGGCCCTCGCCTCCCTCGTCGATCCGTTCGACCTGGTCAGCGAGGTGCCGGGGGTCGAACTCGCCCAGGCGTCCTGGAGCAGCGAGACCGTCGACTACGACCCGGACGACCCGGACGGCTGGAACCTCGACGAGGACGAGGAGGGTGGCGACGAGGACGACGAGACCGACGACGCCGACGAGGTCGACGACGACGTCCCGCACAATGGGTGAGGACGACGGCGGACACAATGGCGTGAGCGGCGGCACGGAACAACGGGTCCGGCAGGTGTGAAGCACCGGCCCCGGCCCGCTTTCCTTGGGCCGGGGCCGTGGTGCGTACCGGTCTCGCACATACGTGACCGGAAGCGGGAACCGCCACTGCCGCGGATGCGTCGGTGAGTGTTGTTCCCCACATCTCTCTCGGATGTGGAACGAAGGACCCTTTCCATGGGTTCTAGGAACATTGACGGGTTTCGCCGGGCGCCGGCGGCTCTGCTCGGGGTTTTTGGGGATTCGGCAACGATGGAGAAGCGTGTGATGACGGGAAGCAAGCGGCGCAGGGGTCTGATGGCCGCGTCCGCACTGCTCGGCGGCGTGCTGGTGCTCACTGCCTGCAGCGACGGCGACGCGAGCGGCGGCAGCGCCGGGAGCTCGAAGAAGTCGCAGGCCGAGGTCGACAAGGCGGCGGCCCAGGACGCGTCCGAGGCGCAGATCGCGATCTCGCCGAAGAACGGTGCGACCAACGCGAGCATCAACAACGACGCGAAGGTCACTGTCGGCAAGGGCACGCTGTCCCAGGTCGCCATGACCACGCAGGCCGGTGCGGCCGTCAAGGGCACGCTCGCCGCCGACGGCAAGAGCTGGAAGCCGGACGTCCAGCTGGAGCGCTCGACCACGTACAAGATCAGCGCGACGGCCAAGGACTCCAAGGGCCGCGAGGCGCACGAGAACTCCTCGTTCACCACTGTCTCGCCCGACAACAGCTTCATAGGCAACTTCACCCCCGAGGACGGCTCCACGGTCGGCGTCGGCATGCCGGTCTCGATCAACTTCAACAAGCCGATCACGGACAAGAAGGCCGTCCAGGCCGGGATCACCGTGACGTCCAGCAGCGGCCAGCAGGTCGTCGGACACTGGTTCAACGCGCAGCGCCTCGACCTGCGCCCCGAGAACTACTGGCAGGGCGGCTCCACCGTCACGCTGAAGCTGGCGCTGGACGGCGTCGAGGGCGCGGACGGAGTCTTCGGTGTGCAGCAGAAGACGGTCACCTTCAAGGTCGGCCGCAACCAGGTCTCGACGGTCGACGCCAACACGAAGATGATGACCGTCACCCAGAACGGCAAGACGATCAAGACCATCCCGATCTCTTCCGGCTCCTCCGCCAACCCCACGTACAACGGGCAGATGGTGATCTCCGAGAAGTTCAAGGAGACCCGGATGAACGGCGCGACGGTCGGCTTCACCGACGGCGACGGCAAGGGCGAGTACGACATCAAGGACGTGCCGCACGCCATGCGGCTCTCCACCTCGGGCACCTTCATCCACGGCAACTACTGGGGCGCGCGGTCGATCTTCGGCAGCGCCAACACCAGCCACGGCTGTGTCGGTCTCGCCGACGTGAAGGGCGCGAACGACGCCAACCAGCCCGCCGCCTGGTTCTACAACAACTCCCTCGTCGGCGACGTGGTCATCGTCAAGAACTCCCCGGACAAGACCATCACCCCCGACAACGGCCTCAACGGCTGGAACATGAGCTGGGCGGAGTGGACGGCGGGCTCCCAGGCCTGACCCGCACGCACCACCCCTCCCGCAGTCCCGAATCCCGTACGGAGGCGGCGGCACCCGGATCCCCTCGGATCCGCGGCGCCGCCGCCTTCGGCGTACGCGGGTGTTCTCATCCGGCTCTCATCGTGGCCTTAACCCACCATCACGAGCGGTCCGTAGCTTCGCGCCATGTTCTTCACCTACCTCCGGCGCGAGCTGCGCCGCCGCAGAAAGGCGGCGCTGGTCGTCGCCTCGGGACTCGCCCTGGGCATCGCGCTGGTCATCGTCGTCAGCTCGGTCTCCTCCGGCATGAGCAAGGCCCAGGACAAGGTCCTGCAATCGCTGTACGGCCTCGGTACGGACATGACGGTCACCAAGGCCGCCGTCGCTCCCGGCTCCGGCGGCGGACGCCCGAAGTTCGAGTTCGATGCCAAGGGCAACGGCGACGACTCGACACAGAGCAGCGACCGGGTCCTGGTACAGGGCTTCCGGGCGCTGGCCTCCTCCACCGTCGACGCGATCGGCGGACAGAACGGTGTCGCGGACGCCGTCGGCGGACTCAGTCTGAACGTCATGAAGGTCGACGGCCAGTTCAAGCGCGGCGAGTTCAAACAGCAGGGCGGCACGGGAGGCCAGGACAACCGGAGCGGTCCCGGCGGGCAGGGCGGCGGCGCCGCGCAGCCGCAGGGCGAGGTCAGGGGCGGCGGTGCCTCCTTCGACGTCAACTCCTACTCCGTGTACGGCACCGACGTCACCCAGCAGGCCCTCGGCCCGCTGACCTCCTCGAAGGTCACCAAGGGCCGTACGTTCAAGACGTCCGAGACCGACGCGAAGGTCGCCGTCGTCGACTCCGCGTACGCCAAGGAGAAGAAGCTCGACGTCGGCAAGACCGTGACCATCCACGGGACCACGTTCACGATCGTCGGGGTCTCGACCGCCGACAGCGGTGACGCGGCCGCCAACCTCTACATCCCGCTGAAGCGGGCACAGACCCTCGCCGACTCGAAGAACAAGGTCACCACGGTCTATGTGAAGGCCACGGACTCGCAGCAGATCGACCAGGTCAAGTCCACCATCCAGAAGAACGTTCCGGGCACGACGGTCACCACCTCCGCCGATCTCGCCGACACCGTCTCCGGCTCCCTCTCCACCGCCTCCGACCTGGCCGCAGGCGTCGGCAAGTGGCTGTCGATCGCGGTTCTGGCCGCCGCCTTCCTGGTCTCCGGGCTGCTCACCTCCTCGGCGGTCAGCCGCCGGGTACGGGAGTTCGGCACCCTCAAGGCGCTCGGCTGGAAGAGCGGCCGGGTCACCCGTCAGGTCGTCGGCGAGGCCCTCGTCAACGGGCTGCTGGGCGGGGTGCTCGGCATCGCCGCCGGACTCGCCGGCGCGTATGTCGTGACCGCCATCAGCCCCACCCTCACCGCACAGCTCGGCTCCTCGGGCGGCGGCATGGGCGGCGGCAGGTTCATGGCCGGTCCGGGCGGTCCCGGCGCGGCCAGGACGCTCGACGTGGCGCTGACCGCACCCGTCTCGCTCTCCATCATCCTGATCGCTGTCGCCCTGGCCGTGGCGGGCGGGCTGATCGCCGGTGCGTTCGGCGGCTGGCGGGCCTCCCGGCTGCGCCCCGCCGACGCTCTGCGCCGCGTCGAATAGCCCACCCGGCGCCCACCCCCCTCTGTTCCAGCAGGAGTTGACCCATGTACACGCTCAGAGACGTCACCAAGCGCTATACGCGCGGCAAGACCTCCGTCCACGCGCTCGCCGGTGTGGACCTGACCATCGAGGACGGCGGCCGGCTGGTCATCCAGGGTCCCACCGGCGGCGGCAAGTCCACGCTGCTGCAGATGCTCGGCGGTCTCGACCGCCCCACGAGCGGCAGTGTCGAACTCGACGGTGTGGATCTCGCGAAGCTCGGTGAGGCCAAGCTCACCAAGGTGCGCGCGCAGAACATCGGCTTCGTCTTCCAGAGCTTCAACCTCATCCCGACGCTCACCGCCCAGGAGAACGTCGAGACCGCGCTCGTACCACTGGGCGGCAAGGCGTCCGAGCGGCGCAGGCGGGCCGCCGAGGCACTGGACTCCGTCGGACTCGGTGAACGGCTCGGGCACCTGCCCGGCGAGATGTCCGGGGGCCAGCAACAACGCGTGGCGATCGCCCGGGCGCTGGTGAAGCGGCCGAAGGTGCTGCTCGCCGACGAACCCACCGGCAACCTCGACGAGTCGATGCGCGACGAGGTCATGGAGGTGCTGGAGACCATGTGGAAGGAGCACGGACTGACCTTCATCGTGGTCACGCACGACAGCGCCATCGCCCGGCGGGCGCCACGGCTGGCGACCATCCGCAAGGGCAAGGTCACCATCACGGAGAACGCGGCGGCCTGAGAGCCTGTCGGGCGGCCTCTGATCGGGCGGCCACGCCCTGGCACGCACTCCCCCAAGGAATCGAGGGCCAGGGGGGACCCCCTCCCGCATTGCCGGGATGCCCTGGTAGCTCCATCCCCGAGCTCTCGGCTTCGTTCGAGCAGGGGAGACCCCGTCCGAGGACATCCCGGCGCCTTGGAATCGCACGCACCAGACCGCGTCCGCTGTCCGATCGAAGGCCGCCCGACAGGCTCTGAGAGGGGACGTACGGTGGTGTCGGCCGGTCCGTTCGGCGGTGGAAGGACCGGCTGGGCCACCGCCACGGAGGCAGTCGCCCGGCTCCCGGCCGGGTGCGCCCGGCGCACGGGGTCGACGACGCCGTACCTCACCGTGGCGCTGAGCGCGCCCTCGCAAGGGGAGAAGCACGGCACCGTCGACCGCGACACGGCGATCCGCAACAGCGCGGTAGTGGCACGTCAGAATGCCGGCAACCTCGTGCGCACAGAGGGATGTTCATGAACAAGAAGTACCTGATCCTGCCGGCCGTGCTCGTGGCCGCGGCGGCCGTCGTCGCCGTGGTCCGGCTCTGGCCCAGCCCGCTGAAGGATCTGCGCGCGAAGAATCTGTGCCTGGGGATGCTCACGAAGGAGACGGTGGGCCTGCTCGACGACCACGAGGGGGGCAAGCCGGTCGTGGACGAGGACAAAGGCGAAGGGGCGGATCCGGTGTTCTCCACCATCTGCTTCGTCGGACGCGAGACGGGCAAGGACACGACTCCCCGCACCCAGTACACCCTCGACGTGCGGCCGGCTGACACACTCGACAAGCCCGCCAAGGACGCCGCCCCGGTCGGTGGCGGGTACTCCGGCTGGATCGGGCCGCGCCAGAGCGAAGTCCAGCTCCCCGCCCCCTGCGCCAAGCCCATGGGAACCAGCGCACCCCACGTCACCGTGACTCTGAAGGTCCCCCAGGTGTCCTGGTCAAGGAGAACTGGGACACGGCGGCTCTGATCTCCAAGAGCCGCACCATCCTCCTGGAGGCCCTCGGCAACCTCACCGAACAGTACGACTGCGTGGCCTAGCATCCGGCCGGTGTCGGCGGGGGTGTTGTCGTTGACGGTTTGCGCTGGGTGTCGGCACGGATCCCGATGGACGTTGATCCAATCAGCCAGGCCAACTCACCTGCGAAAGATGGCGTGTTCACTGCCGTTTCTGGTCAACTACTGAACGGAATCGACAGTGCTCGCCTCCGTCGAGACGCCCCGATCGCCCGCGCGACGCGCGCGCCTCGACGAAGGGGAACAGGCCGGTCCCTTCCGGCGGAGGTTCCGGCCGGGCTCACCGGCGAGAGGCGGCGTTCCGGTGGGCGGTGAGGTCGCTGCGGCGGACCTGGCGCAGTCCCGTCGGATCGGTGTGCCCGCTGCTCCAGAGGGCGCTGAGCGGAAGGGGACCGGGGTCCGTGAGGAATGCGCGCAGCGCGTACCACGGTTGCAACGGCAGCCGGCCCAGTCCGTACACCCAGCGCCGCAGCAGCCGACCGGGCCCCGGGCGTCCGGCGTCGGGCAGTCCGATCACCCGTATCCCCATGATCAGCTTGCCCGCGCCGCCTCCGGCGAGCGCGGTGAGGACCACGTGATTGAGGAACGAGAACGCGAGCGTCGGGCCGAGGAGCAGACCGACGGCCTCGGCGACGCCGGCCGTGACCACGTACGGCCGGGCGAGTAAGCCGCCGGTGACCAGACAGAGGTAGCCGTCGAGGCCGATGGCGAGATAGCGGCGCATGTCGCCCACCCGCGGTGGGACGCGCGGCGCGGCGCGCTGCCCGGGGGCGGGCGGCAGTGCCGGGCGGCCGTGGGGTTCCGCACGCCGAAGATGCCCGTGTTCCAGCGGTGGGTGGGCGGCCAGTGCGGTCGTCGGCCGGGAACAGCGCGGGGTACGTCTGCGCCCCCGTGGCGTCGTCATGACGGCATCATGTCCGATCGCGCGTTCCCGCGTGCCCCGGATACGCACTCACGCCCCTGCCCGCACAGGGGCGAGTTTCTGCCACGTCGAATCCGGGGCATGGGCGCAGCGGAATGAAGGATTCATTTCGAGTCCCGCAGGTGAACCGTGATTCCGCCCTCTCGCACGACCAACCGGTTCCCGTGAACCGGGCGGCGCGGTGAATGAGCCAAAGATGTCCGAGAGACAAAAATCTTGTTGACTCGCACATGTCTTCGATGTTGAGATCTTCGCGACCGAAAACGGGGCATGGAAGTCGGGTGTGGTGTTCAGGCGCCTGGACTTCTGCGCTCGTACCCGATTCAGGGAGGGGAAATTCAATGCGCAAGATCACGCTTTCTCTCGGACTGGCAGCAATCTGCGCCGGCAGCCTCATCGCTGTTGCGCCTGCGGCGACCGCATCTGAAAACGCCGTGCAGGCGTCCGCATGTGTGACGCTCTGGGACACCCATGGGTACGAGGGGGGATCGCGAGCCTTCTCGGGCAACGACAACGACTTCTCCAACAACAACTGGTCGAACGGCAAGAAGATGAACGACGCCGCCAACGCCGGGAAGAACAATTGTGGCTTCTGGATCCACATGTACGCGGACGCGTACTACAAGGGTCAGGGGTACAGCCTGAAGCCGAACAGCTCGGACTCGGACTTCGGCAACAACAGCTTCTCGAACAAGGCCAGCTCTCTCAACGGGTTCTGAGCAATTCTTACGCCGGGGGTGCCGCGTCACGCGGCACCCCCGGCGGCATGCCTCTGCGGAAAGAGCTGTCTCATGCATCGCCGACACCTGTCAGTCGTAGTCCTGTGTCTCCTCGTCGCCGGCTGCTCCCATGTCGCACCTGGCGAGGGAAGCCCGGGCATACCTGCACCGTCCGGGGAGGCTCGCGGACTCGTCTTCCCGTTCGACTCGTACGAACTGTCCGACAGCGAGGTCAACGTCACCTACCGGGCGAGCGATGTGCTGCTTCGCTCATGCATGAGCAAGAAGGGTTATGAGTGGAAGCGCGTCGCGATACCTGAAGGTTCTCCCGGCTGGCGCAACAGACTGCATTTCGGGGTGATGGAGCAGCAGGTTGCGGAGAAATTTGGCTATCACACACCGGCAGAACTTCTGGCGCCACCCGAATCCAGAGAAATGGTCGTGGCGATGAAAACCCGGAAGTCAAGCCTTCCGCAGCGTGCAAACCAATCGGCTAAAGACTGCCAGGACCAGGCGGACCGCACTCTGACTCATGAAGCGAAAGCTCCCTTCGCTCAATTCAATGATCTGAAGTCGGAAACCTTCGAAGCGGCCAAACGCTCCCCGGAGGTGCGGCAGGCAATGCAGAGCTGGAGCGCCTGCATGAAGAAGGAAGGGTACGACTACGAAACGTCCTGGGACGCGGATCAGGACCGTCGATGGTACGCGAAGGACAAAGCATCGCGCGAGGAGCTGACTACGGCCAGGGTTGATGTCAAGTGCAAGCGGAAGGTGAGTCTTGTAAAGGTTTGGTTCTCGGCTGAAAAGGTGCTGGAAGAAGCCGCGATCAAGCAACACAAGACGTACTTCGCCCAGCTGAAGACCGCGAATCGGCGCTACTTGGACAACGCTCGACTCGTGCTGGCACGACAGGAATCGAGCTGACGTCGCCCCATCGGCCTAGGTCAACGCACCTGATGGAGCTAGCGTGTTCACCGCCGCTTCTGCTCAACCACTGAACGGAACAGCCCGTGCAACCCTCCCTCGAGACACCCGGATTACCCACGCAACGTACGCGCCCCGACGGTTCCCGGCGGATCGATACCGTCTGGCAGAGGCATCGCGTGCCGCTCCTGGCCACGGCCCTCTCCGTGCCGCTCCACGTGCTCTGGGCGGCCTTCCTCGCCACCGGTGGCGGAGACCTAGCGGCTCAGGTGGCCTGGACCGATTTCGTGGCGCGGTATCCCGGCAACCCGTACAACCTCTCCTGGTACGGCGGTATCCACGTCGGCAACTACAGCGTCGTCGCACCGCAGCTGATGGCGGTGCTCGGCGTGCGAACCGTCACCGTGCTCTCGGGAGTGGCGGCCTCCTGGCTGGCAGCGAGCCTGTGTGTCCGCAGCGGGATGCGTGGCCCCCTGTGGCCCGCTCTGCTGGCAACGCTGACCCTCTGGTGCAATGTGGCGTCCGGCCGTTCCACCTTCGCCCTGGGGGTGGCCCTCGCGATGGTGTCCGTTCTGGTGCTCGTGGGCGGCTCGCGCCGTCTGGTCCTCTCCGGTGTCTTCGGTGCGCTGGCGACCATGGCCAGTCCGGTCGCCGGACTCTTCCTGCTGGTCGCGGGCGCGGGCTGGCTGCTGGACCGGGACGTGCCGAGAGCCGCCGTGCTCTGCGCCCCGCCCGCGGCCGTGGTCGGACTGACCACCCTGCTGTTCCCCTTCAGCGGCGAGATGCCGATGGCGACGAGCGATGTCTGGAAGCCGGTCCTCTTCGGCGTGCTGCTCCTCGCGCTGGCGCCGCGGGAGTGGCGAGTGCTGCGGTTCGGCGCGGCGGTCTACGCGGCCGGGGTCGTGCTGACCGTTCTCATTCCGTCGCCGGTCGGCTCCAACGTCATCCGCCTCGCCGAGTTGTTCGGACCGCCGGTCCTGCTCGCCGCGCTGCTGGCCCACGGGGTGCGTTTCTGGCGGAAGGTCGCCTTCGGTGCAGCCCTGGCACTGTCCGTCCAGTGGGTCGCGCAGCACGCCGTCCATGTGCTGGAGATGTCGACTCCCGTACCGGCCTGGGCCACGGAGACCGAGGGCGTGGTGGCCGCCCTCGACCGTCTTGGGGCTGATCGCACACGCGTCGAAGTGGTGCCGGCCGTCAATCATCGGGAGACGAGCGCCCTCGGCCCCCACGTCAACCTGGCCCGTGGCTGGAATCGCCAGCTCGACGTGGAGCGCGGGGCGCTCTTCTACGAAGGCTCCTTCTCCGCCGAGAAGTACCGCAGCTGGCTTCACCGCTGGGCGGTGGGATACGTCGTCCTGCCGGAGGGCACCCCGGACTGGGCCGCGAAGGACGAGGCCGCGCTCGTGCGCGACGAGCCGGGCTGGCTGAGGCCCGTGTGGCGGGACACCCATTGGCGCGTCTACCGGGTCGAGGACGCGACGCCCATGGTGTCGGGCGCCGGCTCGTCCGTCGTCCGCAGCGACGGCGCCGGACTCGTCGTACGGACCCGCGCGCCCGGATCGGTGATCCTGCGCGTCGCCTACTCCCCCTGGCTCCGGGCCGACACCGGCTGCGTGGAGCGGGCGGGCGAGTGGACCCGGCTGAAGGCGTCGGCGGCCGGTGAGTACCGGATCGACTCCTCGTACGGACTTCCCTGGCAGGGAAAGTGCTGAGCCGGTACGCGGGCACCCACTGACGGCGCCGGCCGCTGAGGTGAGCGCGCGGACCGCCCGCGCTCGCGGAAGGCGGCCGGGAGCGTCGCCGCCGACGCGGGCGGTCGGTCCGGACAGCGGGCTCCGGGTCTCCGCACGATGGTGCAGCTGACTACACCATCGTTCCGGGTGGTCGGTCTCTCGTGGCGACGGGCGTGCGCCGGAAGGATGGAGCCATCACCGGACACCACCCCGACCACGGAGGATCACCATGAAAGCACTGCTCTGGACCGTGTTCTGCGCGGCCATCGCCGCGAACGTCTGCCTGAACTTCCTCGTGGGCGAAGGCGGCCTGCAGATCGCGCTGAGCGTCGTCTCCGGTGTGGTCGCCCTCACGTCCGGCGTGGGCCTGTGGATGCTGCGCCGCCCGGCCGACGCATGAGCTCGGGCACGGCCGGAGGCCCACTATGCGGATACCGTGGCGCATCTTTCCGGGTCACTGGGACAATCGGTAGGCCACAACGGTTCTGTACGTCGCTTTCGTGAGCCGCAGAGCGCGCGATTCCGGGCGACGCCCTCAATGGGGAGGGGGACCGCTGGTGCCCCTCGGGACGGGGCACCTTCGCGCGCACTGCCGACCCACGGAAGGTCTTGATCAGATGCCGGTCACCCCTGATTCCACGACCCCGCACGCCACCGAGAGCCGTGTCATCGAGCCGCTGTACGCCGAGATACTCCGCCGAAACCAGGGCGAGAAGGAATTCCACCAGGCGGTACGAGAGGTCCTGGAGACCCTCGGCCCGGTCCTCGCACAGCGGCCCGAGTTCGTGGACGCCCGGATCATCGAGCGCGTCTGCGAGCCGGAGCGCCAGCTCATCTTCCGCGTGCCGTGGTCCGACGACTCCGGCGACATCCACGTGAACCGCGGCTTCCGCGTCGAGTTCAGCAGCTCGCTCGGTCCGTACAAGGGCGGACTGCGCTTCCACCCCTCGGTCAACCTCGGCATCGTGAAGTTCCTCGGTTTCGAGCAGATCTTCAAGAACGCGCTCACCGGCATGCCCATCGGCGGCGGCAAGGGCGGCGCCGACTTCGACCCGAAGGGCCGTTCCGACGCCGAGATCATGCGGTTCTGCCAGTCGTTCATGACCGAGCTGCACCGCCACCTCGGGGAGTACACCGACGTCCCCGCCGGTGACATCGGCGTCGGCGGCCGGGAGATCGGCTACCTGTTCGGCCAGTACAAGCGGATCACCAACCGTTACGAGTCCGGAGTCCTCACCGGAAAGGGCCTGGGCTGGGGTGGCGCCCAGGCGCGCACCGAGGCGACCGGGTACGGCTGCGTCCTCTTCACCGCCGAGATGCTCCGCAGCCGGGGCGAGTCCCTCGACGGGCAGCGCATCGCAGTCTCGGGCTCGGGCAACGTCGCGATCTACGCGATCGAGAAGGCCCAGCAGCTCGGCGCGACGGTGGTGACCTGCTCCGACTCCAACGGCTACGTCGTGGACGAGAAGGGCATCGACCTCGCCCTGCTCAAGGAGATCAAGGAGACCGGCCGCGGCCGGATCTCCGAGTACGCGGAACGGCGCGGCGAACATGTCAGGTACGTCGCCGGCACCGGCGTCTGGAACGTCCCCTGCGACGTGGCCCTGCCCTGCGCCACCCAGAACGAACTCCACGAGGCCGACGCGCTGGCCCTCGTGCGCAACGGTGTGAAGGCCGTCGCCGAGGGCGCCAACATGCCCACCACACCGGAGGCCGTACGCGTCCTCCAGGAAGCGGGCGTCGCCTTCGCCCCCGGCAAGGCGGCCAACGCGGGCGGCGTCGCCACCAGCGCCCTGGAGATGCAGCAGAACGCCTCACGCGACTCCTGGACGTTCTCCCACACCGAGGAGCGCCTCGCGGAGATCATGCGCCACATCCACGACTCCTGCTACACCACGGCGGAGCGCTACGGCAGCCCCGGCAACTACGTGGTCGGCGCCAACATCGCCGGCTTCGAACTGGTCGCGGACGCGATGCTCGCGCAGGGTCTCATCTGATCCGTCGGTCCCTTGTGCGATCGCTCGGCCCGGCCGTCCTCCACGGCCGGGCCGCTGTCATGCCGGGCGCGGGCCGTCCCGTGGCGCGATGCCCGGCATACCGTCAAGGCATGGGCACGGATCCGCCCAGGAACTCGGAGGTGTCGAACAGTTCGCGGGTGAGTCGCACGCCCGTGAGGCGCTCGGCGAGCGCGAAGGCGGCTTCCGTGTGGAGGTTGTAGTCCCGCTCCTCATCGTCGCTCAGGTCGAAGCCCGCCGCCCGCATGGTGTCCACGCAACCGTCGGGATCGCTGCCGTCGCGCGCGTAGGCGAAGAGAGGCTCGAAGTGGAGCCGCCGCCCGCCGTCCTCGTACCAGTTGAAGTGGTCGACGGCGTTGATGTTGCGGAAGTGCGACACGGCCGTCGTTCCGCGCGAGAGCGGTCCCACGATCTCGTCGCTGATGCCGAGGTAGCCATTGGGCTCGACCATCAGCGCCCACTCGCCGACCCCGGTCACGCCGACGAACAACCGGTCCCCGTCGTGATCGCTCCAGGTCCCGTACGCGGACTCGGTCAGATCGCCCATGCCGGTGACGCGACGCACCCCCGTCGCGCCCAGCCGCGTCAGCAGGGAATCGGGAGTCAGCCCGCGGACCAGCGTCACGCAGTACGCCTCGGCCAGAAAGGGAAAGTGCTCGTCGAACCACAGATAGTCCTGCGCGGTCGCTTCATACATGGCGCAAGCATGACAGCGGCCGCTGACATCGCCCGGCGCGCGCCCGGACCGGATCACCGGACCGGGCCACCCTGTCGCGTCAGTCCTCGGCCGTCGGCGCGGCGGCCACACCGATCGGGCAGGACACCCCCGTCCCGCCGATCCCGCAGTACCCCGCCGGGTTCTTGTCGAGGTACTGCTGGTGGTACGCCTCCGCAGGCCAGAACGTGCGGCCCTCGGCCGGGAGAATCTCCGTGGTGATCTCGCCGAAACCGGAGCCCGTGAGGACCTTCTGGTACGCCTCGCGGGAGGCCGCCACGGCTGCCGCCTGCTCGGTGGAGTGGGTGTAGATCGCCGAGCGGTACTGGGTGCCCACGTCATTGCCCTGGCGGAAGCCCTGGGTCGGGTCGTGGGACTCCCAGAAGAGCTTCAGCAGCTTGGCGTACGAGACGGTCTTCGGGTCGAAGACGACCCGGACCGCCTCCGTGTGGCCGGTCAGGCCCGAGCAGACCTCTTCGTACGCGGGGTTCTCGGTGTAGCCGCCCTGGTAGCCGACGAGCGTCGTCCAGACGCCGTCCGTCTGCCAGAACTTGCGCTCGGCACCCCAGAAACAGCCCAGCGCGAAGTCCGCGACCTCCAGACCCGCCGGGTACGGGCCCACCAGTGGGTTGCCGAGGACCGTGTGGCGGGAGGGGACGGTGAATTCGGGGGTGGGACGGCCCTTCAGGGCCTCCTCGGGGGTGGGGAGCTCGGGGGTACGGCGGTGCAGGAACATGCGGGGGCTCCTCCGGGGGCTGGGGTCTACGGTCCCTACAACGCGGTGCGGGCGCCGGAGATTCCGGCGCCCCGGCGCCCCGCCGCCCCTGCCGCCCCCGCCGCCCCTGCCGCCCCTGCCGCCCCGCCGCCCCCGCCGTCCCGGCGCGTCCGTGGCGGTCGGTCGCTGTCAGTCGTCCTCCGCGACCTTCAGGGCGCTGTACTCGTGGCATGTGGTGAAGAATCTCTTCGGAGACGTGTAGTACGACCACGGGGCGTACGGCGACGGGAGGTTGTCGGCGACGGGGCAGTCGATCAGGCGGAACTGCTCCATCGCCTCCTCGTACCGGTCCTGCCAGTACAGCGTCCAGGCGAGCATGTGGCGGGCCCGGACCAGCCGCCGGCCCTCGGGGTCGGCCGCGGCGGCGGCAGCCACGTCGGCCAGGCAGGCGTCGGCCGCGGCGATCAGTTCCGGACTCTTGTAGTACTCGTCCGGGTCCGTTTCCGAGCTGCTCCGTTCCTCCTTGAACGCGGCGTACAGCGGGAGCAGCGAGAGCAGCCGGCCGGGGCTGCTCCGCCTCGCCGCCTCCTGTGCGAGGTACCCGGCCTGCCGGTACGAGCCGGCCCAGCGGTGGCACCAGTACCGGAGCGCCGTGTCGTGGGCCGCGAGGTGAGGCCCGCCGCGCACGACGATCTTCGCCCACAGGGCACGGCACTCGGCCCGGTCGTAGCCGAGGGCGAGGGCGCAGGGGATCTCGGCGACGTACGGACACGGGTCGTCGCCCGCCAGCGCCTGGGCCTGGTGGCATGCCTCGCGGGCCCTGGCCATCACCTGGCGGAAGACGGAGGACTGCTCCCACGTGGGGTGCTGCGTCGGCTTCGTACCGTGGACCTGCGCGGCGACTTCGATCAACGCGCCGGCGTGCACGAGGGCCGCACCCGCGTCCGTCGGCCGTGCGGCGCGCCAGGCCAGCAGCCAGGCGTCGTCGGCCGCGGCCTCGTCCTGGAGGACGGCGGCGCGCCGGTATCGCTCCTGCCGGTTCCGGCCCGCCTTGCGGAGGAAGGCGGCACCCGCCCGCCAGTCGCCGCAGCGGAGGGCGGTGCGGATCTCCTCGTCGCGGATTTCCTCGGCGGGGAGCTTCTTGTCGGGGATCTTCTTGTCGTGCGGGTCGGGGGTGCTCCCGGGGGCGGTCCACGGCGGCGTCCTCCGTACCTTCTTCTGGACCTTCGCCCAGAGGTGCTCGCGCGCCCGGAGGGACTCGCGCAGAGCGGTGGCCGACGGGAGCAGCCGGGGTGTCGTCGTGGAGGGCCCCGGTTCGATGCGGGGAAGTCCGGTGCGGGGAAGTCCGGTGCGGGGAAGGGGGCGGAGGTCGGGGTCGAGCAGGGCGCGCAGCGGCTTTGTGTCCGGGACATCCGCCACCGACGCGTCCAGCGCCGCCGGGAGCAGCTCCGAGTGGCCCGGCGGCAGCTCCAGGGATGCCTCGTCGTCGGTCCAGGGAAGCCGCCAGCGGGCGCGTCCCTGCCGTACGTACTCGGCCTCGGCCAGTTTCCGCAGCCCGGAGCGGAATGCGTGCCTGGCGAACTCGCGGGCCACGCGGCCGGTCGCCTGCCGGGCCTTGGCGGACTTGTGGAGACAGTCGGCGATCTGCCACTGTGCGCCCGCGTCCACGGCGTCGAGCGCCTCGGCCGCCGAGCCGTCGCCGCCGGTCGCCGAGGCGACCGCCCTGACCATGTACCGCGCCGTCGGCTCCTCGTGCACCGCCACCGACTCGTGCAGCAGATCCGGCCAGTCGACCCGGCGCAGTCGCAGCAGCTCCGGTGCCAGCACCTGCTCCTCGACAGCGGCCAGCGTGCGCTCGGTGTCGACGAGCAGGTCCAGGGCCGGTGCCACGGGCGCCGGCGCGCGCCCGTCGTCCGGCAGCGCCTCGATCCGGGCGATGCGTTCCGTGAACAACCCATGCGTGCGAGAGGCGCTCGCTCCGGGCGGCAGGGAGTCGCGCGACTCGTCCAGCACGTCCCTGCGCGCGGCCAGCACATGCCGCAGGCCGCCGAGGACCTGGCCGGGCGGGGGCAGCAGCCCGGCCTTCACGCCGAGCAGGGCGTACGAGTCCATGTACTCCTCGTGCGTGCGGCGGAGGACCCGGAACTCGCGCAGCGCGCACGCGCTCACGTCGCGGCCCGCGATCCGCGCGGCGGCGACGTCGGCCGCGGCCTTCGCGCGGTCGATGTCGGACGTCGTGACGCGCGTGCAGAAACGTTGGTACCTCTGGTACCGCGCCGCCAGCAAGCGGTACGAGGCGCCGGCGTGGCCCGGGTCGATCTTCCTGGGCTTCCTGCCCTTGGCGCGTGCCGTCGCGGCCTTCTGCTCCTGGCGTTCCCGCTCCCTGGCGACGGCCTTCTCCGCCTGTTCCCGGAAGTGGGCGACGGCGCGGGCGGTCTGGTCCCGGCCGCGTGTGACGACCGCGGCGAGGCGGGTGTCGGAATCGGCGTAGCGGCTCATCTCGTACGCGAGTACGAAACGCAGCTGGGCCTCGGACATTCCGGCCAACAGCGGTACGCCGACGAGGAGTCGGCGGCGGCCGGCGACCAGGCCGAGGAGCCTGGTGTGCTCGACGGCCGAGGCGCCCACCTCGGCGGTGAGCACGAGGTCGTCGGGCGCGCGGGTGCCGGCCCGGTCGGCGAGGTCGCGGACCATGGCCCAGAGCCGGGGCTGCCGGGAGTCGTCGACGCGCAGCCCGCGTACGTCGTCGTGTTCCGGCGTGCGCGGCAGGGACATGCTGCGCACGATCGAGAGCGCGGGCACCGAGGTGCGGGCGAGGAACATCACGGCGACGGGAAGCCACGCCCAGCGGAACACGGCCCAGTTGGCGACGCAGAGGACGGCGAGCAGGAGGACGCCCAGCAGGTGGAAACCGGCGAGCAGGGCAACGGCGCGGACGGCGCGCAGAGTCGGGGTCATCGGACGGATTCCCCCCACGGGAAGGGTAGTTGGCGGCGACGGTGGTGGTCGTGGTGCGTGTGGGGAATCGGAGTATGTCGTCCCGCGGGCGGGCGCGGCAATGCGATATGCGGGCGGCCCGGGGGTCGGGGCGGGCTCGCGCCGCCCCGGGCCATCGCTCGTGCGTAGTACGGGAGGCGGATGCCGGGCCCCGCGCATATCCGGGCGGCGCCGCTGCGGCGCGCGGCCACGGCGGCACTGCCGTCTCGCCCCGCCGCCCCCGGCCAGGCCGCATGGCTACCGGGGCAGCGTCGCCGGACTGCCGCCGTTCGCCTCGTAGCCGGCCACCGCCAGCGCCCGGTGGACGGTGTACTCGGCGGCCGGGTCGGGGCTCTGGGTCCACGGCAGCGCGCCCACGTGACCGTCGATGTGGACGAGCTGGTTCATCGCCTCCGACCAGCGCTCCATCCGGACGAGGAAGAGGACCAGCAGATGGCGGACGTGCGCGAGCATCGGGTCGTCGGCGCGGGCCGCGTGCACCGCGAACAGGGCGCCCTCGACCGCCTTGGTCACCACCGCGCTCCGATAGAAGCCCTGCACGAGATTGACCTCGGGCAGATGCTCGTACACCGCGAACAGCGGCAGCGCGGCCAGCAGCGAACCCTGCGGGGCGCGGGCGGCGGCCGTGGTGGCGAAGCGGTCGGCCGCCTCACGGGAGCCGTGCCACTTCTCGCACCAGTAGTGCAGCGCGGCGATGTGGGCGCCCATGTGGGCCGGCGCCCGGTCGATGATCTTCGCCCAGAGTTGGTCGAAGTCCTCGTGGGAGTAACCGAGTCCGCGGGCGACGGCCAGTTCGACGAGGTACGGGACCGGGTCACCGGGCGCCAGCAGCGCCGCCTCGCCGCAGACCGTACGGGCCTCCTCCAGGATGATCCGGAAGTCGTCCGTCCCCGCGGTCGACGAGCGCCATGCCTGCTGCACCAGGAACTCGGCGTGCACCGCGGCGCCGCCCGCGTCCTTCGATGCCTCGGCCCGCCATTTCCGCAGCCATGCGCCGCCCGCACCGGGCTGCTGCGCCAGTTCCAGCGAGGCGGCGCCGGCGAACGCCTGTACCCGCTGCCACCGCACCTCGCCCTCCTTGGGTGTGCCGGCCAGCAGCTGCGAAGCCGCCCGCCAGTCCTGGGAGCGCTGCACGACGTCGAGCACATCCAGGAGATCCTGGTCCGGGCCCGGCAGCCGGACGTCCAGTTCCTCCTGGCGCGCGAAGCCGTAGGTGTCCGGGTCGGCGGCGTCCGGCGAACCGGGCGCGACCTGCCGGATGCCGCCGCGGCGGCGCAACACGAACGGGCCGATGACCGCGGCGAGCATGCACAGCGCGATCAGGAACCAGAGAATCTCCATGCCCCCATTGTCACCGGACGGCCCGGTAGCCCGGTGGGCGCCCTCGCGACGAACTACGCTCGGGCCCCATGAGCGACCAGCACAGCTTCGAGACTCTCGCGATCCACGCGGGAAACACCGCCGATCCCCTCACCGGCGCCGTTGTCCCGCCCATCTACCAGGTGTCCACGTACAAGCAGGACGGCGTGGGCGGACTGCGCGGCGGCTACGAGTACAGCCGCAGCGCCAACCCGACCCGTACCGCCCTGGAGGACAATCTCGCGGCCCTGGAGGGCGGGCGCCGGGGACTCGCCTTCGCCTCCGGCCTCGCCGCCGAGGACTGCCTGCTCCGTACGCTGCTCACGCCCGGCGACCACGTGGTCATCCCGAACGACGCCTACGGCGGCACGTTCCGGTTGTTCGCGAAGGTCGTCTCGCGGTGGGGAGTGGAGTTCTCGGTCGCCGACACGTCGGACGTGGCGGCGGTACGGGCGGCGATCACCCCGCGCACCAAGGCGATCTGGGTGGAGACCCCGTCCAACCCGCTGCTCGGCGTCACCGACATCGCCGCGATCGCCGGTGTGGCCCGCGCGGCGGGCGCGCGACTGGTCGTCGACAACACCTTCGCCAGCCCCTACCTCCAGCAGCCGCTCGCCCTGGGCGCCGATGTGGTGGTGCACTCCACCACGAAGTACATGGGCGGTCACTCGGACGTCGTCGGCGGCGCGCTGATCGTCAACGACCCTGAACTGGCCGAGGAGTTGGCGTACCACCAGAACGCGATGGGTGCGGTCGCCGGGCCGTTCGACGCGTGGCTGGTGCTGCGCGGCATCAAGACCCTCGCGGTCCGCATGGACCGGCACAGCGAGAACGCCACCAAGATCGCCGACCTGCTGACCCGGCACCCCAAGGTCACCCAGGTCCTCTACCCGGGACTCCCCGAGCACCCCGGCCACGAGGTCGCCGCCAAGCAGATGAGGGCCTTCGGCGGCATGGTGTCCTTCCGTGTCGTGGGCGGCGAGGAGGCCGCCGTCCACGTCTGCAACCGGGCGAAGCTGTTCACCCTCGGCGAGTCGCTGGGCGGTGTCGAGTCCCTCGTGGAGCACCCGGGCCGCATGACGCACGCCTCGGCGGCCGGTTCGCCGCTGGAGGTGCCGGCCGACCTCGTCCGGCTGTCCGTCGGCATCGAGTCCGCCGACGACCTGATCGCCGATCTGATTCAGGCGCTCGGCTAAGAGCCTGTCGGGCGGCCTTCGATCGGACAGCGGACGCGGTCTGGTGCATGCGATTCCAAGGCGCCGGGATGTCCTCGGACGGGGTCTCCCCTGCTCGAACGAAGCTGAGAGCTCGGGGATGAAGCTACCAGGGCATTTCGGCAACGGGGGAAGTGTGCGTGCCAGGGCGTGGCCGCCCGATCAGAGGCCGCCCGACAGGCTCTAAGGGCTGTCGTTTGGATCAGGCCGGCTCGGCGACCGGATCCGTGTGTCCGGCGTGATCCGGGCAGAAGGGGCCGCGTCCTGTCCCGCGAGGGGCCCCGAGTCCCGCCCGGCGGGTCGGCGGCGGACGCGGATGATCGGGCGGGTTCGAGGGATCGGGCCCGTCCGGCCTCACTCAGGCGTCGGCCTTCTCGTCGTCCAGCGATGCCCGGATCTGTTCGCGCAGTTCCGGGCCGTCGGTGTGCTCGTGGACGGAGACCGCGTGCTCGGCCGCGGCCCGCACGACTTCCTCTTCCTCGCCCGAGATGGTGAGCGAGCAGTTCGTGACGCTCGGATACTTGCGGCAGTCGGCGACTTTCCTGGTCATCGCAGCCTCCTCGGCCGGTTGCCCTGTCGCCCCGTTCCAGGATAGTTCGCCCCCGTCCGGCCCTCACCAGCCGACCAGCGGCGTCGTCTCGGCGGGCGGCAGCTGCCACGGCTGCACCCGCACCGCCCACACCGTGAAGGCGACCACCGCGGCGAACGCCACCAGCAGCGCCAGCCTGCGGGCCAGGAGCCGTCGGCGCAGCAGCCGGCCGCCGCGCTCGGCGGCCCGGCGTGCCAGGTCGGCGGGCACCTGCGGATGCGGGCCGTCCAGCATGCGCCGGACCTCGTCCTCCCGGTCGCCGCCCCGGCTCATGGCGCCGCCCCCAGCGATCGTTGCGGCCCCCACCGCGCCGTGGGCCGGCGGGTGCCGCGCATCGTGGCCACCGAGCGGTTGCAGATCGCCCTGATCCGTTCCACCGGAAGCCCCAGCAGGGCCGCGGCCTGCTCCTCCGCGACCCCCTCGTACAGCCGCAGCACGAGAACGAGGCGCTCCTGCGGCGTCAGCCGGTCCAGCGGTCCGCCGTGCGGCCGGTGGTGCCGCCGGACCTCGTGGGCGAACCGGACGGCCAGCTCCTGCCGGGTGCGGTCGTAGGGGTCTTCGCCTTGCAGCCGTCCCCACTGCGCGTAGGTGCGGGCCAGCGCGGCCATGAGCATCCGCTGGGCCCGCGGGTTCGCGCCGGGCGGCCGCAGGGGCTCGGCGGTGAGCAGCGTGGCCGTGTGCAGCAGGCGGCCGGCCGCGCCCGCCACGAAGGCCTCGAACTCCTGGGCGCGGCGCCGCTCCCGGCCCGCCTGGCGCTCTCGCACAGTGCCCATCCGAGCCGGTGCGGGGGCTTTTGGTCAAGAGGCGTGCGTCCGGTGGCCCGCGCGGAGCCCCGGGTGTCGCGGCATCCTCCGGGCGGGAACCGGGCTCCTCCGGCCGGATCACGCCGGGCCCCGGCCTGATCCGAACGGAAGACGCTAACCGGCCGGGGGTGCCTGGTGCGTGGTCTGCCGTGCGGCCAGCGCGGCGTTGAACCGGGTGAGCAGCGCGCAGAACGACTCGCGCTCCTCGGCCGTCCAGTCGTCCGTGACCTGTGTCATGAGCTCGCGCCGGGAGCCGCGGACCTCGTCCAGCCGGGCCTGGCCGCGCGGTGACAGCTGGAGCACGACGGCCCGGCCGTCCTCCGGGTGCGAGGTCCGCTTGACCAGGCCGGTGTCGACGAGGGGTGCGACCTGCCGGGTCACGGTCGAGGAATCGATCCCCATGCCCGCGGCCAGCGCCTTGACGCCCATCGGGCCCTCCCGGTCCAGCCGGTTGAGCAGCAGATAGGCGGCCCGGTCCATCGAATTGCGCACCTGGCCGACACCGCCGAGGCGGGTCTGCTCGGCACGGCGGGCGAATACCGCGACCTGGTGCTGCAGCGCGTCGAGCACGTGGTCGGAATCCGTGGATGCGGGGGTGGCGCCCCCGGAAGGAGACGCAGCTGTCGTCATGTCCTGAGGGGGCATGGCCGGGGGCTCTCTTCGTGCGGTTTTGGATGGGTGGGGGACAGAGTACGCGGCCACGGGGCAACGCGTACCAGCGCTGCACAAACCTGTGGACAACGGCGCAGGACGGGACCGTATGCGGCGTCCACCCCCCTGCCGAGCTGCAAGACTTACGGTATGAACTTCCGCACGCCCGGCCACTTTCCTCCGCTGATCCTCGACGACATCCTCGGGGCGCAGAAGATGCTCTCCGGTGTGGCCCGGATGACCGCCATGGAAGGCAGCCGCCACCTCACCGAGCTCGTGGGCGCGCCGGTCCACCTCAAGTGCGAGAACCTGCAACGGACCGGTTCGTTCAAACTGCGTGGCGCGTACGTGCGGATCGCCGGTCTGTCACCGGTGGAGCGGGCGGCCGGGGTCGTCGCCGCGAGCGCCGGAAACCACGCGCAGGGCGTCGCGCTGGCCTCCGCGCTGCTCGGCGTGCGGTCGACGGTCTTCATGCCGGTCGGGGCGCCGCTGCCGAAGGTGGCCGCCACCCGCCAGTACGGGGCGCAGGTCCGGCTGCACGGCCATGTCGTCGATGACACGCTGGCCGCCGCCCAGGAGTACGCGCACGAGACCGGCGCGGTCTTCATCCACCCCTTCGACCACCCCGACATCATCGCCGGACAGGGCACGGTCGGCCTGGAGATCCTCGAACAGTGTCCCGAGGTGCGCACCGTCGTCGTCGGGATCGGCGGCGGGGGTCTCGCCGCCGGGATCGCGGTGGCGGTCAAGGCGATCCGGCCGGACGTGCGGATCGTCGGCGTGCAGGCGGCGGGTGCGGCCTGCTATCCGCCGTCGCTCGCCGCGGGCCACCCGGTGTCGGTCGGCCCGCTGCACACGATGGCGGACGGCATCAAGGTGGGGCGCCCCGGCGATGTGCCGTTCGAGCTGGTCCGGGAGCTGGTCGACGAGGTCCGTACGGTCTCCGAGGACGAGTTGTCGAGCGCGCTGCTGCTCTGTCTGGAGCGGGCGAAGCTGGTGGTGGAACCGGCCGGCGCGAGCCCGGTGGCGGCGCTGCTGAGCGATCCGAAGTCCTTCCGCGGGCCGGTGGTCGCGCTCCTGTCGGGCGGCAATGTGGACCCGTTGCTGATGCAGCGCATCCTGACCCACGGCATGGTCGCGGCCGGCCGCTATCTGAGCCTGCGGCTGCGGCTGAGCGACCGTCCGGGCGCGCTGGCCACCCTGCTGGGCGTGCTCTCGGTGGTCGACGCCAATGTGCTCGACATCGGCCATGTGCGGACCGATCCCCGGCTCGGGCTCACCGAGGTCGAGGTGGAGCTGCAGCTGGAGACGAAGGGGCCGGAGCACTGCGAGGAGGTCTCGGCGGCGCTGCGCGACGCGGGTTATCTGGTGATGAGCTGAGCGCCTCCACCGCGTCCGGGGCGCAGGCGCCGCCCGGCCGTCCCGGGTGGGTGCGCCGCACCCGCGTCCGTGGGATGCCGCACACGCGGGGGAGCCCCCGGCCCGTCGGGGCCGGGGGCTCCCCCGCGTCAGTGGTGTGCGGTATCAGCCCGTGTAGGGCTTCGCCGCGAGGATCTTCACGGTGGCGGTCTTGCCGTTCGGCAGCTCGTACTCGGCGTTCTCGCCCATCTTCTTGCCGTTCACGCCGGTGCCGAGCGGCGACTGCGGGGAGTACGTCTCGATGTTCGAGCTCGCGTACTCGCGCGAGGCGAGCAGGAAGGTCATCGTGTCGTCCGGGTCGTCGTCGAAGGCGATCGTCACGACCATGCCGGGCTCGACCACGCCGTCGTCGGCAGGCGCCTCGCCGACCTTCGCGTGCTCCAGGAGCTGGGTGAGCTGGCGCACCCGCAACTCCATCTTGCCCTGCTCCTCCTTGGCGGCGTGGTACCCGCCATTCTCCCGGAGGTCACCCTCCTCACGGGCCGCCGCGATCTTTACGGAGATTTCCGTGCGCGCGGGACCAGACAGGTACTCCAGCTCGGCCTTGAGCTGGTTGTACGCCTCCTGCGTGAGCCAGGTGACGTTTTCGCTGGTCTGGGTCACAGGGTGCTCCTCGTCGGTACTGGGAATACAAAGCATCGCCCTACCCGTAAGCATGTGCCCCTACGGGTGGGCGAAACCACGAGCCTAACAATTCCCCAGGAAAAGGGGGAGAAGGTTAACCGCCGGGACTGCGTTTGCGCAGGTCAGCCGCGTTAACAGCGATTTGGTTCCGGCGTGCGGCGGTCAGCGCGCCGCTCCGCCGTCGTCAGTGCGCGGCCCCGCCGTCGGCGGTGCAGCCGAGCAGCTCGACGTTGGTCGCCCTGGACGTCGTACGCAGTGACAGGACGCGGTCGATGCGATCCGTGCGGTCGTCGAAGCGGAAGTCCTTGCGGGCCACGTCACTGCCGTCCTCGTGCTGCGAGCGGAGGGTGCAGTAGCCCTTGGTGTCCTTGCCCTTGCGCACTTCCAGGTGCACATCGACCCGCTCGTCCGAGACGACCTTGAACTTGATCACCTCGGCGCTGATGCCCTGGCCGCCGACGTAGTCGTAACCGATCCAGCCGATCACGCCGAGGAGGGCGACGCCCAGCACCGAACCGATGATCCTGAGCTTGCGGTCCGCGCGCTGGTCGGCGGAGCGGCCGTAGCGGTTCTCCGGAAGCGCTTCGCGCACCGCGGTCATGATCGTTCCTCCTGTACCGGGGATCGAGGAATTTTCCGCCCCCCGGTTCGGTCACTATAGAAGCCTCCCGCACACCGTCCGACCGCCACCCCACACAGGCGTCCTTTCGCGACGCACCACTCCATGGCGACCAATCACTGAGGATCGAGTCTTGACTGAGCAGCTGCGACTGATGGCCGTTCACGCCCACCCCGACGACGAGTCGAGCAAGGGCGCGGCCACGATGGCCAAGTACGTGTCCGAGGGGGTGGACGTGCTGGTCGTGACCTGCACGGGCGGCGAGCGCGGCTCCATCCTCAACCCGAAGCTCCAGGGCGACGCCTACATCGAGGAGAACATCCACGAGGTGCGCAGGAAGGAGATGGACGAGGCCCGGGAGATCCTGGGCGTCGGACAGGAGTGGCTCGGCTTCGTCGACTCGGGCCTGCCCGAGGGCGACCCGCTGCCGCCGCTGCCCGAGGGCTGCTTCGCCCTGGAGGACGAGGAGAAGGCGGCGGGACGTCTCGTCCGCAGCATCCGCGCCTACCGGCCGCAGGTCATCACGACGTACGACGAGAACGGCGGGTACCCGCACCCCGACCACATCATGACCCACAAGATCACGATGATCGCCTTCGACGGCGCGGCGGACACCGAGACGTTCCCCGAGTCGGAGTTCGGCCCGGCCTGGCAGCCGCAGAAGCTCTACTACAACCAGGGCTTCAACCGGCCGCGCACGGTGGCGCTCCATGAGGCACTGCTCGCCCGTGGCCTGGAGTCCCCGTACGGCGAGTGGCTGAAGCGCTGGAAGGAGTTCGAGCGCGACGAGCGCACGCTGACCACGCACGTTCCGTGTGCGGACTTCTTCGAGATCCGCGACAAGGCGCTCATCGCGCACGCGACGCAGATCGACCCCGACGGCGGCTGGTTCCGCGTTCCGATGGAGATCCAGAAGGAGGTCTGGCCGACCGAGGAGTACGAGCTGGCGAAGTCTCTCGTCGATACCTCCCTCCCCGAGAGCGACCTCTTCGCGGGCATCCGCGACAATGCCTGATATGTACGCGACCCAGGCACTGACCCATCTCGTCCCTCTCGCCAAGGAGGTCGACGACAACAAGGTGACTCCCGGCGTTCTCGGCTTCATCGTCTTCGCGGCACTCGCCGGCGGCGTGTGGCTGCTGATGAAGTCCATGAACCGGCACATGGGCAAGGTCGACTTCGTGGAGGCCCCGGACCCGGAGGCGGTGCCCGACGCCGCCGTGGGAGCGGGTTCCGCGAAGCACACGTAGGCACGGGGCCGCCCGCCGGGGCCCGGTGGCCGCCCTGCCCCAGGACGGCCGCCGGGACTCCGGCGGCGGCCCGGTTCCCGGACGGTCACCTGCGGGCCCGGGGCCCGACGGCCGAGAACGAGGCGGCGCCCGGTGCGCCGTCACACCCTCGGCGGGACCGGCACGCCCATGATCTCCCGGGCGTGGCGCGACGGCGTCATGCCCAGGCGCCACGCCTGCCAGCCGTCCTCCAGCTCCACGCCGCGGTTCAGCACCACGGTGAACGCCTCCGCACAGTCCTCCAGCTTCCCGTCGCGCGTCGGGTGACCGGCCCGGAGCAGGTCGGCCAGTTCCTGCTGGGCCACCACCGTGCCCACCTCGCTGCCGCCCGGTGACGCGTAGGGCAGCAGCGTGCAGCGCAGGAAGCGGGCCCAGTCCGCACCCCGCGTGTCGCCGTAGGAGTCGAACAGCTCCGCTGCCTCGCCGCACAGCTCCAGCGCCTGCGGGGCGCGGTTGTTGCCCGCGTCGATCAGGGCCAGCTCCAGACAGGTCCAGGCCTCGCCGTGGGCGACCCCGATGCGCCGGAAGTCCGCGCGGGCGTCCATCAGGAGCTGGCGGGCGAAGCCGGAGTTGCGCAGGTTTCCGGTCTGGGCGGCCCGCTGGTCGCGGGTGACCCGGCCCGAGTGGTGCCGGGCGCATGCCAGCCCGTACACGTCCCGCATCCGGGAGAACATCGTGCGCGCCCGCTCCAGCTGCCGCACCGCCTGATCGGTGTCGCCGTTCTCCTCCAGGGCCTGGCCCAGGTAGTACAGCGTCCACGCCTCGCCGCGCGCGTCCTCGTTGTCGCGGTGGCGGGCCAGGGCCAGACGGAGCTCCTCGGCCGCCGCGGCCGGGTCGCCGTCGAGCAGCCGGGCGCGGGCCAGCTGGGTCAGCGCCCAGGCCTCGCCGCGCTCGTCACGGGTGCGGCTGTACAGATCCAGGGCCGTGCGCAGGGCATCCTTCGCCCGGTCCACGTCGCCCATCCGCAGCAGGGTCTGGCCCAGCTGGAACTGTGTCCACGCCTCGCCGTGCAGCGACTCGCCCTCCCGGTGCAGGATCAGCGCGGAGTCCAGGAGGGTCAGCGCCTCCGCCAGATGGGCCCGGTCGCGTTCGACGGCGGCCAGGGCGTGCAGCGACCAGGCCCGGTCCTCGGCCTGCTCGTCGGAGGACTGGAGCTCGATCGCCTCCCGCAGCCGGGCCGCCGCCTCGGTCAGATTGCCCTGATGGTGCAGGGTGATGCCGAGCGAGCAGAGCGCCAGCGCCGTGCCCGCCTCGTGCTGCGCCTCGCGGTAGAGCCCGACCACCGACGACAGAGTGGTGCGGGCCTTGTCCAGCTCACCGAGCTGACGGGCCGCGATACCGGTGCGCCACTGCACCGACCGCTCCAGCAACCCCTTGTCCACGGCCTGAGTCAACTCGCTGATCTCGCCCAGCCGGTAGAGGTCGCCGCGCAGCAGGCAGTAGTCGCACAGCGCGCCCAGCAGATCCAGTACGGCCCCCTGGTCGACGCCCTCCGCGTGCCGCAGCGCCGAGGTGATGAAACTCGACTCGTCGTCCAGCCAGCGCAGCGCCGAGTCCAGTGAACCGAACCCGTGCGGGCCGAACTGCCCGGCCCGGGTCGACATCTTGCCGTCCACCATGCGGATCACCGCACCGGCCAGGTCCGCGTAGTTCCGGATCAGCCGCTCCTGGGCCGCGGTCCGGTCCGCCGCCTCCTCCTCGTCCCGCAGCCGGGCCAGGGCGAAGCCGCGTACGAGGTCGTGCAGCCGGTAGCGCGAGCCCCGTACATGGTCCAGGAGACCGGCCCCGGCCAGGTCCGTCAGCAGCCGCTCGGCCTCCTGCTCTTCGGTCGAGAGCAGCGCGGCCGCCGCCGCCGCGCCGAGGCTCGCCCGCCCGGCCAGCGCGAGCCGGCGCAGCAGCCGCCGCGCCTGTTCGGACTGGTCGGTGTAGCGCAGCCACAGCGCGCGCTCGACCGGCGCGACCGGCCCGTACGCGGCGAGATCGGCGGCGAGGGCGCTGCGGGTGCGCGGCCCGAGCGAGGAGCCCGCTATGCGCAGCGCCAGCGGCAGCCCGCCGCACAGCTCGGTGACGGTGTCCGTCGACCGGGAGTCGTACGGGCCCGCCTGCTCCGCTTCGGCCGCCTCGCGCAGCAGTTCCTCGGCGCCCGCCGCGTCCAGCGCGCCGACCGGCAGCTGATGGACCCGGGCCGGGATGTCGGCGGGCAGCTCCAGGGGTTCGCGGGAGGTGACGAGGACAAGGCTGTCGGAACGCTCGGGGACCAGCGTGCCGACCTGGGCCGCGTCGCCGGCGTCGTCGAGGACGATCGTCACCGGGGTGCCGGCCAGGTGCTGGTGGTACAGCTCGCTCAGCCGCCGCACCTGCTGCTCGGCGGAGGCCCTCTCACGGAACAGCAGCTGCTCGCGGGGCGCGCCCAGCCGGTTCAGCAGATGCAGCAGCGCGTCCCGGGTGGGCAGCGGTGCCTCCCCGGCGACATCGCCGCGCAGGTCCACCACGCAGGCGCCCCGGAACTGGTCCTTCAGGCTGTGTGCCGCCCGCACCGCGAGCGTGGTGCGTCCGGCGCCGGGCATGCCGTGCAGGACGACGACGGTCGGCTTGGTCTCCGTCGACGCGCGGGCCTCGCGCACCCACTGCGCGATCTGCGCCAGCTCGGTGCGCCGCCCGGCGAACGGCCCCTCCGCGGCGGGCAGATGACCGAACGACTGTTCCAGGAGCGCGCGCATGCGCGCTGCGGCGCTGCGGTCCCCGCCCCGCAGCTGCGGGGCGGTCCGCGACTGCGCGGGGACCTTCTTCGCCGGTGTGCGGGACGAGGCGGTGAGCATCCGCTGCTGGTCGAGGAACGGGCGGATGCCCCGCACCTCCAGCGCCGCCAGCCACTGCAGCCGCAGCTGTTCGGTGCCACCCGGCTGCCCGAGCGCACCCGCCCGCCGATGGGCGGCGGGCCAGTGCGAGGCGGTGACCTTGGCGACCGTCGCCGTGGCCCCCGCGACCGCGACGACGGCGCCCGCGCCGAGGGCCGGCCCCGTCGCCGTACCGAACGCGACGTCCGCGCCGACGGCCGCGACCGCGGCAACTCCGGTGACCAGCAGGGGAGTTCCCAGGGCCGCCCGGCTGAACCGCCGGGACAGCGGCTGCTGTCCGGCCTCCGCCGCGTCCAGCGCCCGCAGATAGGCGGCGTACTCGTCGTCCGCGCCCGCCGCCAGGGAATCGAGCGCGGCCCGTCCGCGCGACATCAGCGTTCCGGCGTCGGCCCGCCCGCCCGATCGCCGTACCTCTTCCTCGACGGCGCGTACCAACAGCCGTTCGGCTTCCGCCCGATGGCTGTCCCGCATGTGCGTCCCCCTCCGGATACGACGATTGCAGCTGCCTCAGCCGGCATCGCCGCCCAGTCTCCTGCGTGCGGCGCGTCAGCGCGAGTGAACGAGGCGATCAACCGGGCCCGAGTGAAGCTGTGGCTGTGCCGAATCGCCTGGACCGTGAGACTTCCCCGTACTTCCTCGGGCATGCCGACCATGCCGACCATGCCGTCGACCGGTGGCCCGGGACAGGCTCTCAGACGTTCGAGGAGGTGCGCAGGCGGAATGTGCCGGTGCTGCTCGGCGTCGGTGCGCGAGCTGCCACTGGTGACACGGCGGCGAAGACAACCAGGTAGCTCTGACCCGGTGCGTTTCCAAGGAGTGCGCCTACGGTGAGCAACCGGGCGAAGACATGGACGCCTGGGGCGAAGACCAGTTGGCCGCCTCTCCCGAGTGGGTGCCCGAGCACTGCGTCCACATCCGTCAGCACCGGGAAGACGGCTCACCCGCCGCCGAGCGCTGGTGGCGGCGGAGAAGCGATCCTGACCTGAAGGTTTCGGGTCGCTCCTCAGGAGGTCTGCCGTTTGATGCCGCGCTGGGCGAGACCGCGGATGCCGGGGAGGGCCATCGTTCGGGTCATCAGGTCGTTCATCCACACGTGGAAGCGGCTCGGTGGCGCGTAAAAGTAAGCGCCGCGGCGAGCGACTGCTTGCCGCTTGCGGGCACCCAGAGCGCTTTCGGCGAAGGCAGCCGGCATCGTGAGAACGAGGAGCTGCGAGAGATGGTGACGCCGGCGCTGCGCTCGGACCTTCGAGCGCACGCGACCTACGAGGCCGGTTCCGACAGCAAGCCGCTGTCCTGCCCGGTCAGCTGTTGCCACGGCGTCGGGGATCCGCTGGTGGAGGAGACGCGGCTGGCGGACTGGGCCGGTGTCACCTCGGGCGAATTCAGACTGAGGGTGCGACCGGGCGGGCACTTCCACGTGGCCGGCGACGTGGCCGGGCTGGTCTCGGACATCCTGGACCGGGAGCGCACGTGACCCCATCGCGGATACGTGGAGAGCATGACTGCTGCTGTCGAAGACGCTGCGCGGGCCGTGGACGCTCCTTCCGTCATGGGGCTGCTCCCGGCCCGGCCGCGGCTGCTTGCCCTGGGCGAGCCCGCCCACGGCGAAGAGGTCCTGTCCGAGCTGCGAAACGATCTCTTCCGGCAACTCGTCGAGCAGGAGCACTTCCGGACGATCGCGCTTGAGAGCGACTGCTTGAGGGGCTTGGTCGTGGACGACTACGTCACCTCGGGTACGGGCACACTCGACGAGGTCATGGAGCGCGGCTTCAGCCACCAGTGGTTCAACGCGTCCGCGGGCAACCGCGAACTGGTGCGCTGGATGCGCGAGTACAACGGCAGCCGGCCCGCGTCGGAACAGCTGCGCTTCGCCGGTTTCGAAGCCCCGCTGGAGCACGACGGCGCCGCGAGCCCTCGGCAGTCCCTCACCGCGCTCCACGCCTACCTCACCGCGCGGGTCGAAGCCGATCTGCTTCCCTGCACCGCACAGACGCTCGACCGCCTGCTCGGCGCCGACGACCGGTGGGCCGAACCCGGCGCGATGATGGACCCGTCCCAGTCCGTGGGGCAGACGCCCGAGGCCGAACAGCTGCGGCAGCTCGCCGACGAACTGGTAGCCCTGCTCGACGCGCAGACGCGGCACCTGATCGAGGCGTCCTCGCGGGACGAGTCGGACCGGGCACGGATGTACGGTCGGACCGCCACCGGGCTGCTGCAGTACCACTTCTGGATGGCCGACGCGTCACCGAACCGCGTGGCGCGGCTGCTGGGCCAGCGGGAATCGATGATGGCCGCCAATCTGCTCGCCATCGCCGAGCGGGGTCCGGTGCTGGCGAACGGTCACAATGGCCATCTCCAGCGGAACAACAGCTCCATGCACCTGGGCGACCAGCTGGTGGAGTGGCCGAGCGGCGGGATGACCGTGAGCGACCAACTGGGCGATGAGTACGCCCTCTTGACCACCCTCCTCGGTACGCTTCGCCACCGGGATGTCGACGCTCCGCCCCCCGACACCATCGAGGGGGTCCTGTGCACGGTCCCGGAGGACCGCTGTGTCATCGACGCCGGCCGACTGGCCGATGCCGTCCGCGATATGACGCTCGTTCACCGCGAGTCCCCCTGGTACGGCTACTCCCCGCTGAACCCGGGCCAACGTGGCGAGCAGTGACGGGATCGTGTTCGTCAAGGACGTCACACCGCGCTGAGGGCTGTCCCGTCGCCCGCCGGGGATTGCGGGACAGCCCTTGGGCTGCGCAGTGCTCGGCGCCGCCTGGTCGGCTACGGTCCAGGCGGCGCCCGGGACACCCTCAGCGCCGGGGCGGGTCCCACCAGACGGCGGTGTTGTAGTGCTTCCCCTCGTACGCCGCGACGGCGTAGCCGGGGACCGGCCCGAGGCGTTGACCGCCAGGACGTACGAACCCAGTTCGTTGTCTCCGAGAGCCGTCGTGCGCCCCCGGGCCGGTTCCCACATGACCGCGGTGAACGGGAACACGGACGAGTCGGGGAAGTCGCGGACGCCGACGATACGGCCGCCGTCGTTGACTTCCAACGCCACGCGACCGGGAAGCTCCACGGGGCGGGCGTCCTGGTCCGGCCAGTAGACGGCGTTGGACATCCCGCCGGGCGCGCTCATCCGCCAGCGCTCGATTTCCCGGTATGCCGGGAAAGCTGCCTGTGAGGTTCCCCCGAGATGCGGACTGTGGTGACAGAGGGGCAGATGGTTCTCATGAGAGGAACATCGACCATGGCTGCCCCCAGGAAATACTCGCTCGAGTTGCGTGAGCGTGCGGTACGGGTGTACCGCACCGCCGATCCGAAGCCGCAGATCAAGAAACTGGCCGTCGATCTCGGCGTGCATCCGGAGGCCCTGCGCGGTTGGATCCGGCAGGCCGAGGCCGACGCCGGCGAGCGCGATGACCGGCTGACCACCGACGAACGCGCCGAGCTCACCGCGCTGCGCAAGGAGAACGCCCAGCTCAAGCGGGCGAACGAGGTCCTGCGGACGGCCTCGGCTTTTTTCGCGGCCCAGCTCGACCCGACCCGGCCCAGGTGACGGCGCTCCTCGACGAGCACCCGCACCTGGGGGTCGAGCCCGTACTCCGGGAACTGTCCGTCCCCTCCTCCACCTACTACCGCTGGCGCCGTGCCGAGCGCGAGCCGTGCGAACGCATGCGCCGGGACGCGGAACTCACCGAGCAGATCAAGGAGATCCACGCCGACTCGGGCGGGATCTACGGCTCGCCGCGCGTGCATGCCGTGCTCAAGCGTGAGGGCGTCCACGTGGGCCGCAAGCGGGTCGAGCGCCTGATGCGCGAGGCCGACCTCGCTGGGATCAGCCCGCGTCGCAAGGGCTTCACGCGCCGGGACCCCAGGGCCACCCTGGCCCCGGACCTGGTCCAGCGCGATTTCACCGCGAGTGCACCGAACCGGCTGTGGGCCACCGACCTGACGGTGATCGCGACCGGCGAGGGCCCGTTGTGGCTGTCCGCAATCCGGGACGCGTTCTTCCGCCGGGTGGTGGCCTGGGAGACCTCCGCCCGTGCGGACGCCGACCTGGTGCTGTCCACGCTCGAGTACACCCTCGCTTCCCGCGAGGTCGAGCCCGGACAGCTCATTCATCACGCGGATCACAGCTGTCAATATACGTCGATCAAGCTCACAACTCGCCTGCTGCGATCGGGAGTTCAGGCGTCCATGGGCTCGGTCGGAGACTCGTACGACAACGCCCTCGCGGAGAACCTGTGGATGATCACCAAGACGGAGTGCATCCGCGGCCGCGTCTTCGCCACCCGGGCCGAGACGAACCTGGCGCTGTTCGAGTACATCGATGGGTTCTATAACTCCCGGCGCATCCAGAAACGGCTCGGCTACCTCAGCCCGATCGAGTTCGAGGAGAAGCACTACGCCGACCAGGCAACGGCCGAACGAGCGAACCTGAAACCCCGTCAACCCGCCCTGACCAGCTGATCAGCACCTCCCGCACGCCGGGGGAACCTCAATCGCGTAGCCGTTCGCCCGCTTGTACTTGTCACCGCTCTTCACCTGAACGGTGATCGACGAACCAGTTCGCTCACCCTCCCGAGTAAGCATGACGAACAGATCCTCGCCGAAGTCGTTGCCACCGTCGATCTCCTGGACGATCTGATCGTGTGCCTCCAGTAGCGTCCGGAGCGCGTTGACCCCTGCCCGTTCGATCCTTCTGCTCCGAGAGACTCTTGCCGACACTGTTACCCCTCCCCCGCCGCGCCGGTCGGCACCGGTGACGACGAGAGGCTACAGCTCAGCCTGGCGGCGGGGCGTGGTTGTGCTCGCCTGCCGTGTGTGCGTGACCGACTCCCGTCGGCCTGTACCGGCTGTTGATGCTGCTGACCACGCGAATGCTGGTCGTCAGATGGCTCCCAGGTCCACAGTGACGGAGAAGGGCGCGGCAGCCTTGATCACGCCGGTGAACATCTCGCCTTCCCGGTAGGCCTTGGTGGCGGGGTCGAGGACGTAGGTGTAGACGATCGGGACGCCGGTGGCGGCCTGCTCGACCCGCCAGTAGAAGGGGATGCCGGCCTTGGCGTACTGGTCCACCTTCACGATCCGGTCGGTGGTCTCCGAGCCGGGCGACACGACCTCGACGACCAGGAGCACGTGTTCGGGGCGGGTGGGCGTGAGGTCGATGGTCTCCGCCCGGTAGATGGTGACATCCGGACGGCGGTTGGTCAGGGGAACGTCCTGCAGTCGGACATCGAAGTCCGTGTCGGCGTTCCAGTCCGGGCCTGCGGCGGCGTCCAGGGCATTGGCCAGGATCCGGGCCAGCCGGTTGTGCCGCTTCGAGGCGCTTGGGCTCACGACGACCATCCCGTCCACGATCTCAATGCCGGCACACTGCTCCTCGGACCAGGAGTCGTACTGCTCCGCGCTGATCTGCGTATGCATCCACGCGGGCGCCACCATCTCGGCGGTCATGGTGTACCTCCTTCGAGGAGCCTCGACAGGCTCAGCCCTGCTGCGCTCAGCCTACTGTTCTGAGACACCGGGTCGCCCGACTCGGGAGAGCGCCGGGAAAAGTTCGACATCAACCTGTTCCGCTTGCCATGCATGCCCCCGAGGACTGCCCTGTCCCCGAAGTCGATGTCCACGGTTACGCGGGGGAAGGTGTCGTCCACCACGTGATGGCCCATAGGTGCAATTCGGCCAAGCGAGGCGGGTCCGTGCGGGCTTCGCCGGCCGGGTCGGGTGTTGTGAGAGGCTGGATCGTATGAACCGACTGGCCAGCTCCCAGTCGCCCTATCTCCTCCAGCACGCCACCAATCCAGTCGACTGGTGGCCATGGGGAGAGGAGGCGATGCAAGAGGCAAAGAGGCGCGACGTACCCATCCTTCTGTCGGTGGGCTATTCGTCGTGCCACTTAGCCGACTGATCACTGGTGCCACGTCATGGCGCAGGAGTCCTTCGAGGACGACGACATCGCCGCGTACATGAACGAGCACTTCGTGTGCGTCAAGGTGGACCGTGAAGAGCGTCCCGACGTGGACGCTGTGTACATGGAGGCTGTGCAAGCCGCCACCGGGCAGGGCGGCTGGCCGATGACCGTCTTCCTGACCGCCGACGCCGAACCCTTCTACTTCGGTACGTACTTCCCGCCCGAGCCGCGCCACGGCATGCCCTCCTTCCATCAGGTGCTCGAAGGGGTCTCGGCGGCCTGGACCGACCGCCCCGACGAGGTGACCGAGGTCGCCGGACGCATCGTCCACGACCTGACCCGGCGCTCCCTCGCCCACGGCGGCGAAGGGCTGCCGGGCGAACCGGAGCTGGCGCAGGCGCTCCTCGGGCTCACCCGGGAGTACGACGAGAAGCACGGCGGGTTCGGCGGCGCGCCCAAGTTCCCGCCGTCCATGATCATCGAGTTCCTGCTGCGCCACCATGCCCGCACCGGCGCGGAAGGCGCCCTCGACATGGCCGCCGACACCTGCGCGGCGATGGCCATGGGAGGGATGTACGACCAGCTCGGCGGCGGTTTCGCCCGCTACTCGGTGGACCGGGAATGGGTCGTTCCGCACTTCGAGAAGATGCTCTACGACAACGCGCTGCTCTGCCGGGTCTACGCGCACCTGTGGCGGTCCACGGGCTCCGAACTGGCCCGCCGGGTCGCCCTGGAGACCGCCGACTTCATGGTGCGCGAGCTGCGCACGGCGGAGGGCGGCTTCGCCTCCGCGCTCGACGCCGACAGCGAGGACGGAGCCGGCCGGCACGTCGAGGGCGCGTACTACGTGTGGACGCCCGAGCAGTTGCGGGAGGTCCTGGGCGAACAGGACGCGGCCTTCGCCGCCGAGTACTTCGGTGTCACGGAGCAGGGCACGTTCGAGGAGGGCGCCTCGGTCCTCCGGCTCGCACGGACCGGCGCCGCGGTGGACGCGGACCGGGCCGCCGAGGTACGGGCCAAGCTGCTGGCCGCCCGTGAGCTGCGCCCCCGCCCCGGGCGGGACGACAAGGTGGTCGCCGCCTGGAACGGTCTGGCGATCGCCGCGCTCGCCGAGACGGGGGCGTACTTCGACCGCCCCGATCTGGTCGAGCGCGCCACCGAGGCGGCGGATCTGCTGGTCCGGGTCCACATGGGCGACGTCGCCCGGCTGTCCCGTACCTCGAAGGACGGGCGGTCCGGCGGGCACGCCGGGGTCCTGGAGGACTACGGCGATGTCGCGGAGGGCTTTCTCGCCCTGGCCGCGGTCACCGGCGAGGGCGTCTGGCTGGAGTTCGCCGGGTTCCTGCTGGACACCGTGCTCCAGCACTTCACCGGAGAGGGCGGGCAGCTGTACGACACGGCGGACGACGCCGAGCAGCTGATCCGCCGCCCGCAGGACCCCACCGACAGCGCGACCCCGGCGGGCTGGACGGCAGCGGCCGGCGCGCTGCTCTCGTACGCCGCGCACACCGGCTCGGAGGCCCACCGCGCCGCCGCGGAAGGGGCGTTGGGCGTGGTGAAGGCGCTCGGCCCGCGCGTTCCCCGCTTCATCGGCTGGGGGCTCGCGGTCGCCGAGGCGCTGCTCGACGGGCCGCGCGAGGTCGCGGTCGCCGGGCCGGTCGGCGGTGAACTGCACCGTACGGCGCTGCTGGGACGGGCGCCCGGCGCGGTGGTGGCGGCGGGGGAGACGGCGGGGACGGAGTTCCCGCTGCTGGCGGACCGGCCGCTGGTGGGCGGGGCGCCGACGGCGTATGTGTGCAGGCACTTCGTCTGCGACGCCCCGACGACGGACCCGCGGGAGCTGGCGCGGAGCCTGAGGACTGTCCCCGCGGAGGACTGAGGAGGAAACCGGCCGGGGAACGGGGCGAGGAACCGGCCGGGGAGCGGGGCGAGGAGGAAACCGGCCGGGGCGGAGCCCCGGCTACAGCGTCAGCCCGCCTTCGAGCATGTCCAGCGCCTGGTTGATCAATGCGATCAGGTCGCCCTCCAGACCGTGTTCGCCCCAGTACAGCGTCACCTCGCGCATCGCCCCCAGCACCGCCGCGATGAACACCCTGACCTCCAGGTCGTCCGGGTTGCGGCCGCTGCGGTCGGCGAGCGCCTTGGCCAGCACCTTCGCCGTGTCCGACATGGTCTCCGTCATCCGCGCCCGGATGGCGGGGACCTCCACCATCAGCCGGGTGCGCTGGCGCAGTTCCTCCTCCTCGCTCGCGAGGAACGCCGTCAGCGCCTCGGCCATGATGAACCGCAGCGACTCCAGCGGGGGTTCGTCGGCCGGCCGGTTGCGCAGCTCGGCCTCCATGATCGGGTCGTACTCGTAGGTGAGGACGATGTCCTCCTTGGTCGCGAAGTACCGGAAGACGGTGCTCGGCGACACCTCGGCCGCCTCGGCGATCTGCTCGATCGTCGTCGCGTCGTATCCCTGCTCGGAGATCAGCCGGTACGTCGCCCGGCGGATCGCGATCCTGGTCTTGAGCTTCTTCCGCTCGCGCAGCCCCATCGCGGGAGGCGTCCCGAGGGCGGAAACGGAAGGGGGACGGGAGGTGGCGGCCATGGTCGCCATTGTCAGGCATCGACGGGCGCGGGGGCCACGTCCGTCCCCTCCCGGGACTCGGCGGGAAGGTTCGTCAGGAACGCCCCGACCAGCAGCGCCGACACCAGGGACGTGACAGCGACGACGAGCAGCACCACGCTCATGCCGTGGAGATACGCCGCGTCCGCGGAGTCGGCCAGCCGCTGCGCGCCGAGCTTCGCCGCGACGGCATGGGCGGCGACGACCGAGTCACCGGCCGTGTCCGTGGCGGCGGCCGGTACGCCGGTGGTGTCGAGGCGGCCGCTGTACGCACCGGCGAGCAGGCTGCCGAGCAGCGCGATCCCGAGGGCGCTGCCCGTCTGCCGTACGGTCATCAGCAGCCCCGATCCGCTGCCCGCACGGTCCGCGGGCAGGGCGGCCAGCGCGGCGTCCATCGCGGGGACGACGGCGAAGCCGAAGCCGGCCCCGGCCACGGAGAGCCACAGCGCCGTGAAGCCGTAACCGCTGTCGACCGTCGTACGGCTGCCGAGGAGCGCGGCGAAGGCGAGCACGACCAGGCCCGCCGTCATCGTGGTGCGCGCCCCGAACCGCCGACTGACGGGGGCGCCCGTCTTCGCGGCGACGATCAGCCCGCCCATCATCGGCAGCATCCGTACCCCCGTGCCGAAGGCGTCGTGGCCCAGGACCGCCTGGAGGTAGCCGGGCAGGATGAACATCAGCCCCGACATCACGAACATCACCAGCGTCGCGGCGAGCGCGCTCAGCAGGAACGGCCGCTGCCGCAGCAGGGACATGTCGAGCATCGGGCGCTCGGCGCCGCGTTCCCGTACGACGAGCGCGGCGAGCAGCACGACACCGGCGGCCGGCATGCCCAGTACCAGCGGGTCGCCCCAGCCGCGCCCGGGCGCCTCGATGATCGCGTAGATCAGCGTGCCGAGACCGGTCGCGGTCAGGGCGGTGGAGACGGCATCGACCTTCGGGGAGGCCGGGTCGCTGGTCTCCGGGAGCAGGAACACGCAGGCCGCGATGGAGATCGCCACCATCGGGATGTTGATCAGGAAGATCGAGCCCCACCAGAAGTGGTCCAGCAGCCAGCCGCCGAGGATCGGGCCGAGCGGCAGTCCCAGCGCGGAGGCGGCCGAGACGATACCGATGGCCTTGACCCGGTCCTCGGGCGCGCCGAACAGCGAGGGCAGCACGGCCAGCGCGAGCGGCGTGACGAGGGCCGCGCCGATGCCCATCACACAGCGGGCGGTCACGACGGCCGGTACGGCGTCGGCCAGTGAGCCGATGAGCGAGCCGATCAGAAAGATGCCGAGGCCGGTGATGAGCATCCGCGACGGCCAGTGGGGTCTCCCCTGCTCGAACGGAGCTGAGAGCTTGGGGAACTGTCCCCGAGCAGTCCGGCCGGGAGCATCAGCGCGGCGAAGACGACGACATAGGCGTCGGCCATCCACTGCTGCTCACCTGTGGTGGCGCCGAGCTGTCCGGCCATGGTCGGCAGCGCCACATTGAGGATCGTCATGTCGAATCCGAGGACGAGCATGCTCGCGACCAGCGCGCCCAGGGCCCACCAGCGTCGATTCATGAGAACGCCCCTTTGAGAGTCAGAGTCAAGTGAAAGTAACTCTCAAAAGATGGTGAGTGTCAATGTGTGCGGCCCGCCGGGGTCCTGGCATGGCGAATGGCCGCGGCTTTCAAGCCACGGCCATTGCGGGGGAGGGGTGGAGGGGTGCTCAGCTGTGGTTGTACGCCACCAGCGAGATGCCGACGTAGTGCACGACGAAGGCCGCCAGGGTCAGCGAGTGGAAGACCTCGTGGAAGCCGAACCACCGCGGCGACGGATTGGGGCGCTTGATGCCGTAGATGACGCCGCCCACGCTGTAGAGAAGTCCGCCGACGACGACCAGTACCAGCACCGCGATCCCGCCGGTCCGCATGAAGTCCGGCAGGAAGAAGACCGCGGCCCAGCCCATCGCTATGTAGCAGGGCGTGTAGAGCCAGCGCGGGGCGCCGACCCAGAACACCCGGAAGGCGATGCCCGCTGCCGCCGCCGCCCAGACCGCCCACAGGAGTGGCGTCCCGGTCGCCTCGGGGAGCAGGAGAAGGGTCAGCGGGGTGTAGGTGCCCGCGATGATCAGGAAGATGTTGGCGTGGTCGAGCCGGCGGAGCACCGCCTCGCCGCGCGGGCCCCAGGTGCCGCGGTGGTAAAGGGCGCTCACGCCGAACAGCAGGCACGCGGTCAGGACGTAGATACCGCAGGCGAGCCGGCCGCGGACGCTGTCCGTCAGTGCGATCAGCACGATCCCCGCGACGATCACGGCGGGGAACATCCCGGCGTGCAGCCAGCCTCGCATCCGTGGCTTCGGCGGGGCGGTGTCGGACTCGGCTGTTTCCAGCCCGGCTGGCTCGGGCGCGGCGGCGGCGGCAGTCATTCCCGCATCGTACCTACGGCACCGTAGGTAAGGGTCGCGAGTGGCGATGCTCACGTGTGCGGCCCCCTGGACATATGGGCCAAACGGTCGGATGATCAAATGAGTGCGGTCGGCACCGGATGAGCGCCAACGGGATTCGAAGGGGTCGAAGCGTCCGGGTCGCAGCCCCCACGGGGCAACTACCAAACAGACACCCTCATCTAGGAGCGATCGTGGCGCGCGACATCGCGGCTCCCCTCACTGCCCCCACCGACCACCAGGAACTCGTTTCCTGGGTGAACGAGATCGCAGCCATCACGGAGCCGGACCGGGTGGTCTGGTGCGACGGCTCCGAGGCCGAGTACGAGCGCCTGTGCGGGGAGCTCGTGGCCAAGGGCACGTTCACGAAGCTGGACGGGACGAAGCGCCCGAACTCGTACTACGCCGCGTCCGACCCGAGCGATGTCGCCCGCGTCGAGGACCGCACGTTCATCTGCTCCGCGAAGGAGGAGGACGCGGGTCCGACGAACCACTGGAAGGCCCCCGCCGAGATGCGGGAGATCTTCACGGGTGAGAAGGGGGTGTTCCGCGGCTCCATGCGCGGTCGCACGATGTACGTCGTGCCGTTCTGCATGGGGCCCGTCGGCTCGCCGCTCTCCGCGATCGGCGTCGAGATCACCGACTCCGCGTACGTCGCCGTCTCGATGCGCACCATGACGCGCATGGGGCAGGCCGTCCTGGACGAGCTGGGCACCGACGGTTTCTTCGTCAAGGCCGTGCACACGCTGGGCGCGCCCCTGGAAGAGGGCCAGGAAGACGTTCCGTGGCCGTGCAACAGCACCAAGTACATCTCGCACTTCCCCGAGGACCGCGAGATCTGGTCGTACGGCTCCGGCTACGGCGGCAACGCCCTGCTCGGCAAGAAGTGCTACGCGCTGCGCATCGCCTCCGTCATGGCGCGCGACGAGGGCTGGCTCGCCGAGCACATGCTGATCCTCAAGCTCACGCCGCCGCAGGGCGAGGCCGCCGCCCCGACGTACATCGCCGCCGCGTTCCCGAGCGCCTGCGGCAAGACCAACCTCGCCATGCTGGAGCCCACGATCCCCGGCTGGACCGTCGAGACCATCGGCGACGACATCGCCTGGATGCGGTTCGGTGAGGACGGCCGCCTCTACGCGATCAACCCCGAGGCCGGATTCTTCGGCGTCGCGCCCGGCACCGGCGAGCACACCAACGCCAACGCCATGAAGACCATGTGGGGCAACTCCGTCTTCACCAACGTCGCGCTCACCGACGACGGCGACGTCTGGTGGGAGGGCATGACGGAGACCGCTCCGGCCCACCTCACCGACTGGAAGGGCAACGACTGGACGCCGGCGTCCCAGACCCCGGCCGCCCACCCCAACGCCCGCTTCACCGTCCCGGCCGGCCAGTGCCCGATCATCGCGCCCGAGTGGGAGGACCCGAAGGGCGTGCCGATCTCGGCCATCCTCTTCGGCGGTCGCCGCGCCTCGGCCGTACCGCTGGTCACCGAGTCCTTCAACTGGCAGCACGGCGTCTTCCTGGGCGCCAACGTGGCTTCCGAGAAGACCGCCGCCGCCGAGGGCAAGGTCGGCGAGCTGCGCCGCGACCCGTTCGCCATGCTGCCGTTCTGCGGCTACAACATGGGCGACTACATGGCCCACTGGATCAAGGTCGGCGCGGACAAGGCGGACCAGTCGAAGCTCCCGAAGATCTACTACGTGAACTGGTTCCGCAAGAACGACGCGGGCAAGTTCGTGTGGCCCGGCTTCGGCGAGAACAGCCGCGTCCTGAAGTGGATCGTCGAGCGCCTGAACGGCAGGGCCGAGGGCGTCGAGACCCCGATCGGTGTCCTGCCCGCCAAGGGCGCCCTGGACACCAAGGGCCTGGACCTCTCCGACGCGGACCTGGACTTCCTGCTCGACGTCGACAAGGAGGTCTGGCGCGAGGAGGCGGCGCTGATCCCCGAGCACCTCAACACCTTCGGTGACCACGCGCCGAAGGAGCTGTGGGACGAGTACCGCGCGCTGGTCCAGCGCCTGGGCTGACGCCCCGGGCGCACCCCGCGCGGGTGCGCCCTCACGCACCCCGCGGCCGGGTCTTTGGACATCCGCCCTGACCTGTGGGGTCGACGACCCGCCGCGGTACGGCCCCCGGAATCCCCTCACGGTTCCGGGGGCCGCCACACGGCCGACGGTCCCGTGGCCGGCGCCCATACGGGCCCGCAACTGACGGGCACCGTCCCGCTTCCCTGAGCGGCGGTCCGGGCCGTCACCCGGACCGCCGCCCCACCGCGCTACCCGTTGTGGCCCCGGTCCTCCAGATACCGGGTGTGGGTCTGCTGCCGCAGCGCCTCCGCCTCCCGCAGCGCCGTCGCCAAGGCCTCCGCCTCCCGGTGCAACAGCGCCAGCTGCCGCTCCAGATGACGCTCGGGCGGTTCCGTGCCGGGCGCGATGCGGGTCCACCATCGGGTCCGTACGAACGTGTCGACCGACTCCGGGATGTCCTGGTGCACGGCGCGCGACAGGGCGTGGACGCCCTCCGGGTCGGTGGCCAGCGCCTGGGACACCCAGCCTGGGGCGAGCAACCCCGCCAGCAGCTCCGTCAGTTCGGTGAGCCGGCCGGCTGCGGCGGGCGGCAGCTCCACCTCGTCCAGATACGCCCGCAGGGTCCCGAAGTCGTCCCGCAGCGTTTCCAGTTGGGACGAAGGATCGGGGAAGTCCGGGGCGGGCGGGCGCTCGGGAGGTGCGATCAGCGCGCCCGCGCCGTACAGCCCGATGACCACCACCGGCCAGTACGCCCCCGCGAGCCCGGTGAAGGTCAAGGCGAGGCCGGCGATCCCGCAGGCGCTCCCGGTGAGGTTCTTCCGCGATTCGACGTAGGCCAGGGCCCTGTTCGCGGACCTGCCCCGCGCCTCGCCCCGCGGCCTACTGGTAGCCACGGATCTCCTCGAACGCCCCGTCCAGGGAGCCTGGCCCCTGGTCCTTCGTCGCGTCGAAGAGCCGGCCGCCGGTCAGCGTGGCGATCCGGTCCAGCTCGCCGCGGTCCGAGTCGCCGAAGACGACCGGGAAGACCGGAGTGGCCTGCCGCGCGGCGGGCAGCGACCGGTAGTAGGAGGCGAAGCCGTCGGCCGTGGCGCCGGCCGTGTTCTCGCCGTCCGTCATCAGCACCACCGAGGTGAACGCGGACTCGGTGCTGTCGCCGAGGTGCTCGTAGGCCGACTCCAGACTCGAATAGATCGCCGTCTCGCCGCTCGCCGTCAGCGCGGCGGTGTCCGCCTCGATCGCCGCCAGGCCCCGCCGCGGATCGGCGGGGTCGACCGTATGCGTACGGACCTGCTTCACTGACGAGCCGAACGGCAGCAGCGTGACCTCCTCCCGCTCCCGGAAGTCCCCGGTCAGCCCGGTCAGTGCCGCCTTCAGCTGCCGCAGCCGCTCCCCGTTCATCGAGCCGGAGGTGTCCAGGACGTACACGGTGCGCGAGGGCCGGCGGAGCTTGTTCTCGTACGAGTGGAGCAGCCCGTCGGCGACCGACCGCGAGCCGGGGAACGGAAGTTCGCGGCGCGCCTCGGCGGCGAGCGGCGCGGCGGGCCGTACCGAGGGCACGACCGGTCGGCGGAACGTCTGCCGGGTCAACTGCCGCTGAACGGCCGGGGTGCGGAAGTAGGCCGTCAGCGCGCGCACCGAGTCCTTCGCCTCCGGTGCGGCGGCGGTCAGCGCGCCGAGCGGGTAGTCGGCGGTCACCACCCCGTCGCGGGGACGGATCACGGTCAGCCCGGTGTGACGGTCGCGGTTGAGCGAGAGCAGCACCGACTCGTAGTTGATCAGCGCGTCGACCGTGCCGCGCCGGGCGTACGCGGTGGCCAGCCAGCCCGAGGAGCCGGAGGTCAGCCGCTGCCCCGCGAAGAACTCCTTGAGCTTCCCGCTCGCCCCGCGCACATCGGCGTCGGTCAGGGCGGACTGCGCGCCCGAGAGTCCGGAGGCGACCGAAACCAGCGCGGAGAAACCGGAGTTGGAACGGACCGGGTCGGTCATTCCATAGGTCAGCCGGCCCTCGGTGACCGCCCGGTGCACCTGCGACCAGGTGACGTCCGAAGGCTTCCAGCCCAGCCGCTTCACGGCGGCCGGGCGGACCCCGAGGGCGACCGGCGAAGCCATCAGCGGGGTCTGTGACGTGATGCGCCGGGCCGCGTCCGGGTGCAGCCGCAGATAGTCGTTCGACGACAGCCACACCGCGTCGTAGGCACCGTCGGCCTTGCCGGACCCGAGCAGTTCGACGGCGTCGAGCGTGCCGGTCCAGGTGGGCCGCACGGTGATCCCGGTCGCCTTTCGTGCCTGCTCCAACAGCGGTTTCATGTCCGCGAGTTCACTGGAGGCGAGGACGCGCAGCGTGCCGGGGTGCGGGGCGCCGTCGTCCTTCGTCGGACCGCCGGACGGTCCGGCGTCCGACGCGGAGCAGGCGGCGAGCGGGACGAGCGCGGCGACGGCCAGCAGCGAGGCGAGCGAGCGGGTGACCCGGCGCCGCAGCCGTCTCGGCCGCCGCCGGGGACGGCCCGTCATCCGAGACCCCCGCCCTCAAGGGCACCGGCGGACCGGCTGCGCGCCAAGTGGGCGCCGGCCTGCTGGAGTTCCATGGAAAGCGACTCCACGGTCGCCGCCATCGACTCGGTCGCCTGCACCTTGTACGTGTCGATGGCGTCGAGCGTCCGGTAGATCTGCTGGAACGCGGTACGCAGCGTCTCCGCGCCCACCGCCGGATCGGCGGCGATGCGCTGGATCTCGCCGCTCTGGCCGGCGAGCATCTCCGCGTTCCCGCGGATCAGGTCCTCGGTCGTGGAGCGCAGCACCTGCACCTGCTCGGTCACCTTGCGCTGGCTCTCCAGCGCCGATGCCAGCATCACGGCGATCCGCAGGGCGGAGACGGTGGTGGTCGCGGCCCGGTCGACGCCCCTGATGAGTTCGTCGTTGTTCCGGCGTACGACATCCATCGCGAGGTACCCCTGCGCGCAGACCGCGAGCTGGGTGAGCAGATCCTGGTGCTTCTGCCGCACGGGGAAGAGCACATCGGCCCGCAGCGCGTCCGCCTGCACCGGGTCGGTGGCCGCGGTCGCCGCGATGCGCTGCTCGACGGCGCCGTCCAGTGCCTCGGTGAGAACCACGTACTCCTGGAGTTTGCCCATGGTCTCCCAGAGTCGGGTGCGCTCGGTGTGCAGGGCGGCGTTGTCACGGCGCAGCTCGTCCTGCCCGCCGCGCAGCGAGCCCACGATCCTGTTCAGGGTGGACTGGGCGGACGCGTACTTGGCGACGTGGTCGCGGAGCCTGTTGCCGCCCGGGAGCCTGGCCAGGAGCCGGCGGGCGCCGCGGCCCGGGGTGTCGCGCGGGTCGAGGTCCTCGACCGTGCGGCGCAGCTCGACGAGGGAGGTGCCGACCCGGGTCTGCGCGTCGCCCTCCCCGGAACCGGACAGCGAGCGGACGGTGCGCTCCAGCATCCGGTTGGACTGCTGGGCGGCGCCGCGGATGTCGGCCTGCCCGAGGGAGGTGATCTCCCCGATCCGGGTGGAGAACTCGGGCGACCGGGCGTCGAGCCCGGCAAGGCCGCCGATGTACTCGGTGGCACGGCGGGTCATCTCCGCCCGTACCGAATCGTCGACCGGTACGAGACCGGCGGCCTGCTCGGCGCGGACCGGGGCGACCGGCTCCGGCGGGGTGAGGACGAGCGGCGGGGCGGCCCCGTCGGGCGGGATGAGGGCGGGCGGCTGGGGCTCTTGGGTCATGGGTGGGATCTCCTGGGAGGCGTGGATCATCAGCCGCGGGTTCGCCGGGCCATCGCGCGCAGCACCGTGGCGGTGGGCACGGGCGCCTGACGGACCCCGGTCAGCTGTTGGTCGATGTAGTCGGTGTGGCCCTTGGTGGCGGCGGTGAACTCGGCCGCGGCACCCTGGGGCCGGAACCCGTGCCGCACGGCGAGCCCGCGCAGCTCCGGGTCGGTGGAGAGCAGCTCGCCCAGTCGCCGGCCGGTGCCGGTCAGCGGGACGAGGGTGTGGTCGCTGGAGACGGTCGTGTCGGGGTAGAGGAGAACCAGGTCCCCGGCCTCCTGCTTCTGCATCAGCAGCGAGGCGACCTGCGACTCGTACACCAGGACCAGCGGATTGCCGACGCCGCTGATGAAGTCCCTGAACGGGGCGTCGCTGCTGGTCTGCTGCGCGCCCTGCACCTGGATCAGCTTCTTCAGCAGCGGCGCGGTGCGGTCGATCGCGGCCTCGTCCGCGGCGACCCGGCCGCCGTCGGCGACGTACGAGGCCGCGGCGAGGTAGAGCGCGCCGGAGTTGGACGAGACGGGATCGGTGCTGGTGATGAAGACGGTCCCGGTCAACTCGGCATGTTTTTCGGCGCCCTTGAGCTGCTGCCAGGTCCGGTCCGCCCGCGCGGCCCTGAGGTACGGGCCCATGAGCAGCTTGCCGCCGGCCTTTCCGTTCAGCGTCGCGAGTCCGTTGTCCGCCAGCACCTGAGCGGCGCCGCGGTGCGCGACGACGACCAGTGGCGAGTAGAACGGCCTGAGCGGTCCGCCCTTGACGGAGAACCTGCGCCCCAGCTCGTCGGCCGGGGCCTGCGAGCCGGGGAAGGCGAAGTCATAGCCTTTGAGGGGGAGTTGATCCATGGCCCAGGACCCGGATGTCTCCGCCTTGACGGTGAACCCCTTGCCGGCAAGGGCCTTCACCACGTCGGGATCGGCGAAGAACTCGGCCTTCTCCGATCCGATCACTCCACGCACGGTCTTCGTTGCCGTGCTCGTGTCCCTGGTGTCGCGGCCCACTGCGACGGCTACTGCCACTCCGCCGATCAGCAGCACCGCCAGGACGATTCCCACGATGCGTCTCACACGCGAAGCCTGCTCGCGGAAACCCACATTCCAGGCGGAGTTGGGTGGACGGGAGGTGAAGTAAGCATCCCAGTACGCAACGAAAACGGAGGCGGAACGGGAGCGCGGCGCTCCGGTGTCCTGCCTCCGGGGTACGGATGGGTGGCACCCGGTCCACGCGCCTCGACGGCCCGTGGACCGGGGCCGTCAGAGGGCGCCGACCAGTCGCGACGGGGCGGCGGGGCAGGTGGCGGCGTCGACCGCCGCCGCGTGGGCGTCCATGCGTTCGGCCGCGAGGATCGCGACGGCCGTGTCGGCACGGGACGCGGCCACCACCAGTGCTCGGCCCGCGAGGGCGTGTGCACGGCGGTGGAGCGTGAGCGCGGGTGCATCGGTTCGACCGGCGTGCCGGGCGGGCGGCGCGCCGCGCAGCCTGGCGACCTGCTCGGCGATGCGGTCGCCCGCCACGCCGAGGTCCAGCTCGTCGGTGACCGCGAGAAGCGCGGCCAGGTGCCCGGCGAGCTGGATGTCCAGCTCTTCCTCGCGGGAACGGTGCGGGAAGTCGTCGGCGTGGTCGGCCGGTGTGTGGACCGATTTGGTGCGGATCGGTTCGTACATGGATGGCCTCCTGGTGTTGCTGTGGAACCATCTTAGCTTGGATTCAGTCTAAAGTTGTTTGTGATCGATTCCGAGATGGCTCAGGGAACGATCAGCCACCCGTCACGGCTGCCCGTAGCCGTCCAGGAAGTGCGCGATCCGGGTCACCGCGTCCGTCAGTTCCTCGGTCGAGGGCAGCGTGACGACGCGGAAGTGATCGGGCTCCGGCCAGTTGAACCCGGTGCCGTGCACGACCATGATCTTCTCGGCCCGCAGCAGGTCGAGGACCATCTGCCGGTCGTCCTTGATCTTGTAGACCTTGGGGTCGAGGCGCGGGAAGAGATACAGCGCCCCCTTCGGCTTCACGCAGGTCACACCTGGAATGGAGGTCAGCAGGTCGTACGCGACATCCCGCTGCTCCAGGATGCGGCCGCCCGGCAGCACCAGTTCGTTGATCGACTGCCGGCCGCCGAGCGCGGTGGCCACGGCGTGCTGCGACGGCATATTGGCGCAGAGCCGCATGTTGGCGAGGATCGTCAGCCCCTCGATGTACGAGGAGGCGTGCGCCTTGGGGCCGCAGACCGCCAGCCAACCGGACCGGTACCCGGCCACCCGGTAGTTCTTGGAGAGCCCGTTGAAGGTGAGCACCATCAGATCGGGGGCGATCGTCGCGGTCGGGGTGTGGGTCGCTCCGTCGTACAGGATCCGGTCGTAGATCTCGTCGGAGCAGACGACCAGGTTGTGGCGCCGGGCGATCTCCGTCAGCCCGCGCAGCATCTCGTCGTCGTAGACCGCACCCGTCGGATTGTTCGGGTTGATGATCACGATCGCCTTGGTGCGGTCGGTGATCTTCCGCTCGATGTCGGCGAGGTCCGGCATCCAGTCGGCCTGCTCGTCGCACCGGTAGTGCACGGCCGTACCGCCGGCCAGCGACACCGACGCCGTCCACAGCGGATAGTCCGGAGCCGGTACGAGGACCTCGTCGCCGTCGTCGAGCAGTGCCTGCATCGACATCTGGATCAGCTCGGAGACGCCGTTGCCCAGGTAGATGTCCTCGACGTCGAGGTCGATCCCCTTGGTCTGGTAGTGCTGCATCACCGCTCGCCGTGCGGACAGCAGCCCCTTCGCGTCGCCGTAACCGTGCGCCCCGGCGAGGTTGCGCAGTATGTCTTCGAGGATCTCGGGCGGGCACTCGAACCCGAACGCGGCAGGGTTGCCGGTGTTCAGCTTGAGGATGCGGTGACCGGCCGCTTCCAGCCGCATCGCCTCCTCCAGCACAGGGCCCCGGATTTCGTAACAGACATTGGCGAGCTTCGTGGACTGGATGACCTGCATGTCTGGGAGCTTACGACCGTGTTTCGCGCGCCGCCCGGCCTTCCGCCCCCGGTTGCCCCAGCCGGGTGCGTGACGCGCCGCTGCCCGACTTCCATAGCCATGCGTCCACCGTCCCCGGACCGTGAGAACGCCGGTGGGGGGCGGGGCGGGGCTTGGAAAGGGCCAAAACGGGGACGTGACGGAGGCGGACGGGTGAGATGCGCCACGTGAGCGGAAGTGTTCGAGGGGTGAGCGCCGTGAGCCGGGTGTGCCCCCGCCGTGGACCCGGCCCGTGCACTCCCGCCCGTGCGCCCCTGCCCGAGAAGGAGGCGCGCCCCCGGAGGGGCACGCTCTCGGCTCCTCGCGTCACTCGGGCGGTCGTGCGCCCCGTGTCGTCACTCCGGCAGTCGTGTGCCCGGGGGCAGGTCGATGCCGAAGTCGGCCGCCAGCACGTGGAGCACCTCGTCGTCGGTTGCCGGCCGCCGTTCCTCGCGGGTGCCGTCGTGCGCCGTGACCGTGAGGGTGCGGCCGGTCAGGGACAGATGCGCGTCCGGGGTGGTGCGCCGGACGTACACCTGGTGCCGGAACGGGGAACGCGGGTTGGTCGCCATGTGCCAGTTGATGACCTCGTAGTCCGGAGCCTCGAAGGGCTCCAGCGTGAAGGCGTACTGCGCCTCCCACCCCCCGTCGGCGGTGAGCGCCTGGAGCTCCCACTGCTCCAGCGGCCCGTCGTGCGGGGTGTTCACGAGCCGGTGGCGGCGCGGGGCGTCGTGCAGCTCCGCGTCCGCGACCAGCGGGATCGGCTCCAGCAGCGAGCCGGTGGCGCCGAAGCCGACATCGGCCAGATACGGGGTCGGCCCGCCGGGCACCCGTGCCAGCATCAGCATGTGGGTCCGCGGCCGTACGTCCCCGGGCCCGGCGCCCAGCACCACCCGTGCGCAGAGCAGGGTGATCTCGAACCCGAGCGCGGACAGCGCGGCGGCCAGCAGCGTGTTCTGCTCGTAGCAGTACCCACCGCGCCCGCCGCGTACGAGCTTCGCCTCCAGGTCCGCGAGCGCGAGCGAGGGCGCGCTGCCCAGGACCGGGTCCAGATTCTCGAACGGGATGCCCAGCGCGTGGGCACGGTGCACGGAGCGCAGCACCTCCGCGGTCGGCCGGCGTTCCCCGGTCCAGCCGATGCGGGCGAGATAGGCGTCGAGATCGAGGCCGGGGCCGGGGCGTCGGCCCTGGTCGGCCGCATGGTCGGATGTCATGCGCCGACCGTACGCAAACGAGTGCGTCAGCGGACCAGCAGGTCCACCACGCCCGTTGTGCTCTCGTTGCCCCGCCCGTCCGCGAGAAGGCGTTTCATCAGGGCCAGATACGGGGTCAGCAGCTCGCTGCTGACACCCTGTTCCTCCGCCGTGCGCAGCAGCGTCGCACTGCCCGCGACCTGCATGGCGAGGTTGGAAACAACCCCCCGTGCATAGTCTCCGTCGGCCGGCTGGGCGGCGGACGCGTGCACGGAGGGCGTCATGGCGACGAGCCAGTCGGCCAGCAGCGGGGCGAGAGTCGCCGGGGCGATGTTCTCCTTGCGGATCAGGGCGAAGGCGTGGGAGACCCCGGCGAACATCCCGTGCATCGCACTCAGCAGCGCCACGTCGTGCAGGGCGGCGTATCCGGCGTCCTCGCCGACGTAGGAGGTGCCGGCCGGTACGGCCAGGACGTCGCGGTGGGCGTTCGCCGTCGGCCGATCGCAATCCGGGTGCGGCGGTGGACCGTGCTCCGGCACACTGCGCCGGTGACCGCAGTTCCTTCCCCGTCGCCGCAGGCGCGGGCCCTGAGCCATGTCGCGTCCCGGTCCGCGGGCCGGCCGCTCGACCCCGGCCTGTCCCTCACGCTGAACTTCCACCCCGACCGGCTGGTGGGCGGCCGGCCGATCCTGGACCGGCTGGCCGAGGACGGTGTCTACCGGTCGCAGTTCGTCACCGGCACCGGCAACGGCGGCCTGACCGCGCACCCGGGTGGCGACCGGTGGCGCTGGGAGAGCCGGATCTTCGGCGGCGCGTATGACGACGCGCCCGCCGAACAGCGGCCGGTGTACGGCGCGTTGAATTTCCGTCACATAGCCGTCGGCGCGGCGCCGAGGTTCGGTTCCTCGTACTTCCGGCTGGCCGCGGACGCCCTGCCTCGGGCCACGTTCTGCTACCCGGACAGTGCTGTCGGGCCGACGGACTTCGGTGTCGCCTCCGGTACGCACCTCATCGAACTGGCCGAGGCCGACGACCGGGACGCGCTCGACGACTACATCGAGGCGCAGATCCATGGCCCGGTCGTCCTCGACCGCCACGTCGACGCCCTGGTACTGGACCCCTGCTACCGGTCCACACCGGTCGAGGAGGCTGCCCGTCGGCTCCGCTGCCGCACGGAGTGGCACCCGGGATTCCGGCTGACCGTCGAGCAGTTGCGGCGCCGTCCCGGCTACCGGGGCGCGGAGATCGTCGAGCTCGGCGCCGAGCTCGCGCAGGACGGTGTGCTCGACCCGCGCATCGTCGGCGACGCCGTCCGCGACGGCCGGTACGACGCGCAGTCGCTCAAGCGGGTCTGGCACTGCCTGGCCCGCTTCGGCGCCCCACCGCACCGCCCGGCCGATTCGACCGATCCGGGCACGGATCCGTACCGGAGCAGGCCCGGCCCCGAGATCCTGCGCGCCAGGCTGTCGCAGGACTCCGGAGAGGCCGAAGCGGAACTCTGGATCCCGGTGAGCGCACCAAGGTCTGAGACCGGACGGCCCGGTACCGGACGGTCCGGTACCGGGTGATCCGAGGCCGGGCGGCTGGAAACCGCCCCTTGTGGGGGCCCCTCGCGTACGCCAACATGCGCATGTCAAAACCGAAGGAACTTCGGTCGCAGGGACCGTTCGGGCCCTGCAGAGGTCACTGGAGGGGACCCCCACATGAAGAAGCCTCTCGTCGGCGCGCTTTTCACCGTTCTGCTCCTCGGGGCGGGAATCGCACCCGCGACCGCGGCCACCAGCCACGACGCGGCAGCGACCGGCACGGTCAAGGCACAGATCCAGCCCAAGGAACAGATCAAGCCGAAGGCGGTCAACTTCGCCGGGACCGTCGCGCTCAGCAACTGTTCCGGCTCGGTCGTCCGTACGCCCGACTCCCAGCCCGACGACCCCGCGCTCGTGCTCTCCAACGGGCACTGCATGGAGTCGGGGTTCCCGGGACCGGGCGAGGTGGTGTTCGACCAGCCGTCCACCCGTAGCTTCACCCTGCTGAACGCCGCCGGCAGCGGTGTCGGCACCCTGCGGGCGAGCAAGATCGCGTACGGGACGATGACCGACACCGACATATCGGTGTACCAACTCACCCGCACCTACGCGCAGATCGAGAGCAGCTACGGCATCAAGGCGCTGGAGCTGAACACCGCGCACCCCGTCCAGGGCACCGCGATCACCGTCGTCTCCGGCTACTGGAAGCGCACGTACGCCTGCAACGTGGACGGATTCGTCTACCGTCTCAAGGAAGGCGCCTGGACCTGGAAGGACTCGCTCCGCTACACCTCCGCCTGCCAGACCATCGGCGGCACGTCCGGCTCCCCGGTGATCGACAACGCGACCGGCAAGGTCGTCGCCGTCAACAACACCGGCAACGAGGACGGCCAGCGGTGCACGGACAACAATCCGTGCGAGGTCGACGAGAGCGGCAATGTGACGGTGCGCCAGGGCATCAACTACGCCCAGGAGACCTACGGCATCGTGCCGTGCATCGGCACCGGCAACAAGTTCGACCTCAGCCGGCCGGGGTGTGCCCTGCCCAAGCCGTGAGTGTGTGACTCCGCCGTCGCCGCCGTCGCCGCCGTTCGGGCATCGATGACGGTGGCCCGCCGCACCGCGGATCATCGGTTCGCACCGTGCACGGAAGAGCCCGCCGGATTCCGGCGGGCTCTTCCGTGGCCTCTCCGCGGCGCCGAAGAGAAACATGGATTTCTTCCGTCGCCGAGAAATCGGAGCGAAAACGGGTCTCGCGCCGCTCCATGGCCCCGGACGCCGCGAGACGGCTCACCCGGACACCGCGAGACGGCTCACCCGGGCTCATCCGCGAGAGCCAAAAGAATTTCGACGGCGATGTCGAGAACGCGTGACCGGCTCCGTCCCTGCTATGAACGCGACCAGAATGGGTCGCACCGGCACCGAGGAGAAACACGATGGCCAAGTACTTGCTGCTCAAGCACTACCGCGGCGCCCCGGCTCCGGTCAACGACGTGTGCATGGATCAGTGGACGCCGGAGGAGATCTCGGCGCACATGCAGTACATGCAGGACTTCGCGGACCGGCTTGAGAAGACCGGTGAGTTCGTCGACGGTCAGGCGCTCGCCCCCGAGGGGATGTGGGTCCGGTACGACGGCGAGGGGCGCCCGCCGGTCACCGACGGCCCGTTCGCCGAGACCAAGGACCTCATCGCCGGCTGGATGGTGATCGACGTCGACAGCTATGAGCGCGCCGTCGAACTGGCCGGGGAACTGTCGGCCGCACCCGGGGCGGGCGGGAAGCCGATCCACGAGTGGCTTGAGGTGCGACCGTTCCTGGCCGCGCCGCCCACCATCACGGAGTGACCTCCCAGATGAACGAGGCCCTGCTCCGGAGCCTCACGCCGAGCGTGCTCGGGATCCTCGTCCGCCGCGGAGCCGACTTCGCGGCGGCCGAGGACGCCGTGCAGGACGCGCTGGTCGAGGCGGTCCGCGTCTGGCCGGCCGACCCCCCGCGGGACCCGAAGGGGTGGCTGGTCACCGTGGCCTGGCGCCGGTTCCTCGACGCGACCCGGGCGGACGCCGCCCGCCGCCGGCGAGAGGACCTCGTCGACGAGGAGCCGGCGCCGGGTCCGGTGCCCGCGGTGGACGACACGCTCCAGCTCTACTTCCTGTGCGCCCACCCGTCGCTGACCCCGTCCTCCGCGGTCGCGCTCACGCTGCGCGCCGTCGGCGGACTGACCACCCGCCAGATCGCCCGGGCCTATCTGGTGCCCGAGGCGGGCATGGCGCAGCGCATCAGCCGGGCCAAGCGCACCGTCTCCGGCCCTGGGGTATCCCCTGCTCGAACGAAGCCGAGAGCCAGGGGAAGGCTCGACCGGCCCGGCGACGTCGCCACCGTGCTGCGCGTTCTCTACCTGGTCTTCAACGAGGGCTACTCCGGCGACATCGACCTCGCCGCCGAGGCGATCCGGCTCACCCGGCAGCTCGCGGCCGCGGTCGACCATCCCGAGGTGGCGGGGTTGCTGGCCCTCATGCTGCTCCACCACGCCCGGCGCGCCGCCCGGACCGCGCCCGACGGCAGCCTGGTGCCGCTCGCCGAGCAGGACCGCGGCCGGTGGGACACCGGGTCGATCGCCGAGGGCGTCGAGATCCTGCAGGCGGCCCTCGCCCGCGACCGGCTGGGCGAGTTTCAGGCCCAGGCCGCCATCGCGGCACTCCACGCAGACGCGCCCACCGCGAAGGAGACCGACTGGGTGCAGATCGTCGAGTGGTACGACGAGCTCGCGCGCCTGACCGACAGCCCGGTCGTCCGGCTCAACCGCGCGGTGGCCGTCGGCGAGGCCGACGGACCGCGCGCCGGCCTGGCGGCGCTCGCGGCGCTGAACGACTCAGTGCCCCGCCACGCCGCGGTGGCGGCGTACCTCCACGAGCGCGACGGCGACCTGGCGACGGCGGCACGGCTGTACGCCGAGGCGGCCCGGAAGGCATCCAACCTCGCCGAGCGCGACCACCTGACACGCCAGGCCGCCCGGCTCAACGCCCGCGGGCGTCGCTGACGGATCGCGCCCGGATTCTCCCGCAGCACTCGGCGCGGCCCGCCGCCACTCGGCGCGGCCCGGTTCAGGGGCCGGCCGGGCCCGCTGGTACCGCAGGTGGGTCCATCGGCGGCCGGTGGGCCGCACGCGTGCTGCCGTGCGGCCCGCACCGGCTCACCGGCCGGCGGCGCGGCGGATCGCCGCATCGATCCCGTCGAGCAGCACGCCGAGTCCGACGGTGAACATCTCCCGCGCCTCGTGTTCCAGGTACGGCATCGCCTCGTCACCGGGAGCGGCCGAGGGCGGCTGCGGGGCGGACGCCCGCTCCATGGCGCTCAGGGCCGGGTAACGGTCCGCGAAGTCGGGTGCCACCTCGCCCAGCAGGGCCGAGCGGGCGAACCACCACTCCTCGTCCGTCTCGCCCGTCACCGCCGCAGCCTGCCGCGCCTCGGCGACCGTCCCGGCGCAGCCGCGGAGGAAGTGGGACAGCGTGCCGACCAGCCGCCGCTGGAGCGGAGCGTCGAGCCCGGTGCCGTTCAGGAGGCGTACGAGAGTGTCCAGGGCGGCGTACTCGTGCGGACCGAGGACCGGGCGGGCCTGGGAGACCTGGAGCACCCAGGGGTGGCGGAGGTGGAACGCGAGCGTGTCGTGCGCCCAATCGGTCAGCGCCGCACGCCAGTCGCCGACATCGGTGTACTCCGTGGGCAGTTCGGTGTGGACCGCGTCATACATCAGGTCCAGCAGCTCGCTCTTGCCGGGGACGTACGTGTAGAGCGCCATCGCGGTACGCCCGAGCCGCTCGCCCACCGCGCGCATCGAGAGCGCGGCCATGCCCTCCTCGTCGGCGACGGCGATCGCGGTGGTCACGATCGCGTCGACGCTCAGCCCCGGCCTGGGGCCCGGCGCGGGGCCGCGGCGTGCTCGCGCCGGCTGTTCGGCGCGCCACAGCAAGAGCATCGAACGGCGGGCATCGCCCTGTCCGGCAAAGACCACCACTTGCGACTCCTTACGCCATAAAGTAATTTCACCCAGGCAATTGATTATGCCGTAAAGTATCAGTCGCAGAGAGTGGGTCCGCGATGGGTCAGGCCTTGCCCGTGTCGTACGTACGGGTCGTGGAGGTGGAGTGGATCACCCCGAGGGCGGCACGCGTCGTCTTCGCCGGGGACGCGCTGGAGGAACTCCTGGAGGACCGGCCCGACCAGCAGATGAAGCTCTGCTTCCCGAGGGAGGGGCAGGGGGTGCCCCGCCTTCCGGAGCCGGACGCCGACGACACCTACGGCATGCGGTGGTACGAGGCGTACCTCGCGATCCCCGAACCGGAGCGTCCGCTGATGCGGAGCTTCACCGTCCGCGCGTTCGACCGCCGGCGTGGCCTGATGACCGTCGACTTCGTGCTCCACGGGGACGGCGGACCCGCCGCCCGCTGGGGCCGGGACGCGCGCCCCGGGGACGTCCTCGGCATGGTCGGTCCGTCGTCGGCGTACGCCCGGCCGCTGCCCGCCGCCGACTGGCTGCTGCTGGCCGGGGACGAGACGGCGCTCCCGGCGATCGGGACGCTCCTGGAATTCCTCCCGGCCGGGGCGCGGGCGGTGGTCTACGTCGAGGTCGCCGACGAGGCGGAGGAGCAGGTGCTCGCGTCGTCCGGCGAGGTGACCGTCCACTGGGTGCACCGGGACCGGGGAGAGACGCTGGTGGACGCGGTGAGGGGCGCCGTGCTGCCCGCCGGATCCGGCGCGGCATGGCTGGCCGGTGAGGCCGGGGCGGTACGGGCCCTGCGCCGTCACCTGGTCGAGGAGCGCGAACTGCCCAAGAGGGCCGTGGAGTTCAGCGGCTACTGGCGGGAGCGCCTCACTCAGGACGACGCCCCGACCGAGGAGGACCTGGCCTGGGCGAAGGAGCGGGCGGCGGAGGGCCGGGACCCGGCCTAAGGGTCGTCGAACCGCTCGTCCGGACCGGCCCGGATCAGCGAGTGCGGCCTGCTCCCCGTACGGCCCGGATCAGCGAGTGCGGCCTGCTCCCCGTACGGCCCGGCCCGCCAGGACCTGCGTCCGGCGGCCGTTCTCGATGACGAAGCGGCCGTCGATCAGCACGTGCGGGATGCCGACGGGCGACGTACGCGGTTGTTCGAACGTCGAGCCGGCCGCCACCGTCTCCGGGTCGAAGAGGACCAGGTCGGCGCGGTAGCCCTCGCGCACGTACCCCCGGTCGGCCAGGCGCAGCCGCTTCGCCGGGCGGGAGGTGAGGTGGGCGACGCACTCCTCCAGGGACAGGATGCCCAACTCCCGCACGTACCGGCCGAGATACTGTGGAAACGTGCCGTACGCGCGCGGATGCGGCTTGTCGCCCTGGAGGATGCCGTCGCTGCCGCCGGTGTGCGCCCGGTGGCGCATGATCTGCCGGACGTTCTCCTCGTGGCCCACGTGCTGGAGGATCGTCGAGCCGAGCCGGTCGTCGATGAGCAGCCGGCGCGCGGTCACCCAGGGCGCCTCGCCCCGCAGCCGGGCGGACTCCGCCACCGTGCGGCCGACCTGGTCGGCGAGGCCGGGCATGCTGACGCCCGAGATCTCGATCGTGTCCCACTCGATCGGCACGCCGTGGCAGCCGTCCGAGCCCAGCACCTCCAGGTGGTGCCGGATCCGCTCCGCCGTCGCGTCGTCCGCGAGCCGGGCGAGGACGGCCTCGGGCCCGCCCTCGCTCGCCCAGCTCGGCAGCATCGCGACGAGGGTCGTGCAGCCGGGGGTGTACGGGTAGGTGTCCAGGGAGATGTCCGCGCCCGCGTCGAGGGCGTCGTCGAGAAGGGCGAGGAGGTCCGGCGCCCTGCCCTCGTTCACGCCGAAGTTCATGGTGGCGTGGGCGAGATGGAGGGCGCAGCCCGCGTTCCGGGTGAGCCGCACCATCTCCGCGTACGCGTCGAGCGCCCCCGCCCCGTACGAGCGGTGGTGCGGGCAGTAGTAGCCGCCGTGGCCGGCCACCACCCGGCACAGTTCGGTGAGTTCGGCGTCGTCCGCGTACATGCCGGGGGTGTACGTGAGGCCGGAGGACATGCCGACCGCGCCGTCCGCCATGCCCTGGGCGACGAGTTCCTTCATCCGGGTCAGTTCGGCTTCGGTGGCCGGCCGGTCCTCCCAGCCCATCGCGTACATCCGGACCGTGCCCTGCGGGATGAGGTAGGCGGCGTTGACCGCGATGCCCCGGCCGTCGAAGTTGCGGTCCAGGCGGTCCAGGTACGCGCCGACCGTGCGCCAGTCGAAGTCGAGATCCGTGTCCTCGGGCGCACCGCCGTTCCAGCCGGTGATCGCCCTGCGTACCTCGGCGAGCGTCCGGTCGTCGACCGGGGCGTACGACAGACCGTCCTGGCCGAGGACTTCGAGCGTGACGCCCTGCGCGGCCTTGGCGCTGTGGTCCGGGTCGCGGAGCAGCGCGAGGTCGCTGTGCGCGTGCATGTCGACGAAGCCGGGGGAGAGAGCGAGCCCGTCGGCGTCGAGGGTGCGGCGGGCGGTGGGGCGCGGGCCGGGCGCGTGTTCGGGGTGGATCTCGGCGATCCGGCCGCCGTCGACGGCCACGTCGGCACGGCGGGCGGGTGCGCCGGTGCCGTCGACGACGCGGGCGTTGCGGATGACCAGGTCCATGCGGAGGGCCGCCTTTCACCGGGATCGGGCCCCTACGGCATTCGAGGGGCTCGGGTCCGGGTCCGGGGCCTGAGAGCCTGTCGGGCGGCCTCTGAGCCCCGGACCCGGGAAGACGGTCAGAAGAAGGTGCGGATGTAGTCCGTGACCGTGCCGTCCGCCTCCACCAGCGGAATCAGCTGCCACTTGTCGAAGCTCGTGCACGGATGCGACAGGCCCATCCCCACCCAGTCGCCCACTTCCAGCTCCGCGTCCGGCTCCGTGCGCAGCCAGGTGTGCTGGTCCGACAGACCGCTGACCGTGACCCCCGTCGCGGGCCGGACCGTGCCGTCGCGGCCGGACCGGACGACCTGTGCCTGCGGGAGGTCGAGGTCGTACGCCGCGTCCCGCTTGCCCGCGTTGAGGAACGCCTGCTCGGCACAGGGCCGGGAGACGACCTGCGCCCAGAGCCGGAAGGCGGGCTGGAGCGCCCCCTCCTCCGGGACGCGGTTGAACGGGGTGAGGTGGCGGTAGTGGCCGTCGTCGTGCGAGACGTACGCCCCCGAACGCAGCAGCTTGAGCACCGGGGCGGAGAGGTCCGGGATGTCCGCGAACACGTCCGCCACCGCGTCGAACCACGCGCTGCCGCCCGCGCTGATTACGATGCCCTCGGCCGCTGTCGCCGCGAACCGGCCCGCCCGGTCGAGGTCGACGGCCAGCGCGACGAGCCGCCGCAGCCACTCCCGTACCCGCTCGCCGGACGCGTCCGGCACCTCGCCCTCGTAGCCGGCCACGCCCACCAGACGCAGGGTCCCGGTGGCGGCCACGGCGTCGGCGACCGCCGCGCATTCGGCCTCGGTCCGGACGCCGGTGCGGGCGCCCTCGCCCGCGCCCAGCTCCACGACGACGTCGACGGGCCGGGAGGCGCCCGCCGCCCGCAGCGCCTCGTCCATCAGCTCCACGCCGCGCACCGAGTCGACGTAACAGATGAAGCGGAACTCCGGGTCGGCGTCCAGCTCGCCGGCGAGCCAGCGCAGGGCCGCCGCGTCGACGAGCTCGTTGGCGAGGAAGATCCGCCGGATCCCGTACGCCCGGTAGACCCGCGCCTGGTGCGGCACGGCGGCGGTGATGCCCCAGGCGCCGTGCGCCAGCTGGCGGTCGAAGAGCTGCGGCGACATGGAGGTCTTGCCGTGCGGGGCGAAGGCGAGCCCGTGGCGCTGTGCGTACGTCTCCAGGAGCGCGAGGTTGTGCTCGACCGACTCGGCGGACAGCGCCAGCACCGGGGTGGTGAAGCCGCCCGTGAAGAGACTGCGCCGCTCGGCGGCGAGGGCGCCCACGGTCAGACCCTCCGCGTCGGGAGGGAGCGCCTTGAAGCGATGGTCGACCAGCTCGTCGGCAAGTCCGGCCACAGGACGGTCGGCGGCCAAGGGGGCCTCCTCGATCGAAGTAATCGTTGCAGTATATGCAACACCCATTGCGTATATCGCTTGACGCTGTCTAACATCCGAGCCGACGCCGGGTCAATGCCGAGAGCCGGCTCCACCGCTCCCAGAACCGCTGCCCGCATCACCGAAGCCACCTACCCCGCGAGGAGCCCCGAGTGTCCGGAACCCCGGCCAGGACCGCCGAGACCGCCACGGCCGCCGAGGTCGTGTGCCTCGGCGAGTCCATGGTGACGTTCCTGCCGTCGCAGCCCGGACGCCTCGCCGACGTACCCTCCTTCGGCCGCGGCATCGGCGGCGCCGAGTCCAATGTCGCCTGCGCGCTCGCCGCGGCCGGGCACCGGACGGCCTGGGTCAGCCGGGTCGGCGCCGACGGATTCGGGGACCACCTCGTGGAGGCGATCGCCGGGTACGGCGTCGACACCTCCGCCGTGCGGCGCGATCCGGACCGTCCCACCGGGATCTACTTCCGTACGGCGACGGACCGGGCCACCGAGGTGCACGAGGTCGCGTACTACCGGGCCGGGTCCGCCGCCTCCGCGATGTCCCCGGACAACGTCCCGTACGAGGCGCTGCCCGCCGCCCGCGTCCTGCACCTGTCCGGCATCACGGCGGCGCTCTCCGCCGACTGCCTGGCCCTGCTCCACGACCTGACGGCGCCCCGGCCCGACCGCCCGCTGATCTCCTTCGACGTCAACCACCGCCCCGGTCTGTGGCGCGACGCCGACGCCGCCCCCGGCGTCCTCCTGGACCTGGCCCGCCGCTGCGACCTGGTCTTCGTCGGTGAGGACGAGGCGGAGGAGGCGTGGCAGGTGCGCGGCGCGGAGGCGATCCGCGCGGCGCTGCCCGAACCGGCGGTGCTGGTCGTGAAGCGGGGCGGCGCGGGGGCGAGGGTGTTCTCGCGGGCCGACGGGACCGACGCGGTGGACGGGACCGACGGGGCGGACGGGACCGACGGGGCGGACACCGTCACCACCGTCCCCGCCCTCCGTGTCGACGTCGTCGCCCCCGTCGGCGCGGGCGACGCCTTCGCCGCCGGGTTCCTCTCCGCCACCCTGCGCGCCCTCCCCGTACGCGACCGCATCCGGCACGGCCATCTCATGGCCGCCGCCGTGCTCACCGTCCCCGGCGACCTCACCGGGCCTCCGGCCCGCGCGCACGCCGACGCCCTTGCCGCACTGGACGACGACGCCTGGGGGAGACTTCGTCTCGGCCCCGGGTGGACGGGGCACGACCAGGAGGTACGTACGACGTGAGCGGGCGCGGAGAGCGAACGGACAAGAGGGGCGACCCGGGCGAGGGCCGGGACGGGAACAGCGAGGCACGCGCATGAGTCAGACCGTCGACCGGGCGCTGAGCATCCTGCCGCTGCTCGCCCAGGGACCCGCCGACCTCGGACAGGTCGCCGAGCGGCTCGGCGTCCACAAGTCCACCGCGCTGCGCCTGCTCCGCACGCTCCACGAGCACGGACTCGTCTACCGCCAGCAGGACCAGCGCTACCGCCTCGGCGCCCGCCTCTTCGCGCTCGCGCAGGAGGCCGTCGAGAACCTCGACGTACGGGAGATCGCCCACCCCCACCTCGTCGAACTCAACGAGAGCTGCGGCCACACCGTGCACCTCGCGGTGTACGAGGAGCACGAGGTCCTCTACATCGACAAGGTCGAGAGCCGCTACCCGGTCCGGATGTACTCGCGGATCGGGAAGCCCGTCGCGATCACCGTCGCCGCCGTGGCCAAGCTGCTCCTCGCCGACCTCACCGAGCCCGAACGCCGCGCCATCGCCGAGAAGCTCGACTACCCCATGTACACATCCCGTTCGATCCCTAATGCCGGTGCCTTCCTCAAGGAGCTCGCCGTCGTCCGCGAACAGGGCTGGGCCACCGACCTCGGTGGCCACGAGGAGTCCATCAACTGCGTCGGCGCCCCCATCCGGGGCGCCGACGGGCGGGTCGTCGCCGCGATGTCGGTGTCCGCGCCCAATGTCGTCGTCACGGCCGAGGAACTCCTCACCCTGCTCCCCCTGGTGCGCCGCACCGCCGACACCATCAGCCGGGAGTACTCCGGCACCAACCAACCCAAGAAAGCCTGAACAGCCATGACCGAGAAGATCGCCCTCACCCCGAGCACCCACACCACGCCGCCCGCGAAGTTCTCGCACGGGGTGAGGAAGGGGAACATCCTCCAGGTCGCCGGCCAGGTCGGCTTCCTCCCCGCCGTGGAGGGCCAGGCCCCCACCCCCGCCGGTCCGACGCTGCGCGAGCAGACCCTCCAGACCTTCGCCAACGTCAAGGCGATCCTGGAGGAGGGCGGCGCGAGCTGGGACGACGTGATGATGATGCGCGTCTACCTCACGGACGTCGACCACTTCGCCGAGATGAACGAGATCTACAACAGCTACTTCGCCGAGCAGAACCTCAAGGCGGCCCCCGCCGCCCGTACGACGGTCTACGTCGGCCTCCCCAAGGGCCTGCTCATCGAGATCGACGCGCTCGCGGTCCTCGGCTGAACCAGCTGATCCACTTGCCGCACCTGCTCCACCGCATCACCGCGCACGGCACGGCGCCCAGCACCACTGGAGCGCCGTGCCGCGCTCCCCCCTACCCAAAATCCCTCTCCGGCGACGGAGTTGCCCATGCTGCTCGCCGCCGCTCCGCAACCGGCCGAGCGTGTACGCCGCGCCAAGCGCCCCCAAGCTCTCGGCTCCGCTCGAAACAGGGGGGACCCTCCGCGGCAAGTCGATCCTGCTCTACGCGATGCCGCTGCTCGCGGGCCTCTCGATGACCCACGCCTTCCTGCCGCCGCGCCCCGGCCCGGTCGCCGCCGCCGGACTCTTCCATGTCTCGCTCGGCTGGGTCATCCTGATGGGCGCCGTCGTCGGCATCCCGTCCGTGCTCGCCGCCTGGGGCTACGCCGCCTGGATCGGCAAGCGGATCTCCGTCGATGTCCCGCAGGACATGGTCGACGCCTGCTCGCCTGGCTGATCTCCGTGGTGCTGCGGGTCGCCCAGGGCTTGGCGACGGTCGCGATCGACACCACCGCGGGCATCGTCGTCCCCCTGGTCGAGGGCCAGGACCTGTCGCAGGCGCATCTGGCCCTGATCATCATGGCGATCTCGGCCGGCTCGATCTTCGCCTCGCACGTCAACGACGGCGGCTTCTGGATGGTGTCGAAGTACTTCGGCATCTCCGAACGCGACACCCTGAAGTCCTGGACCGTCCTGGAGACGGTGCTGTCGGTGGCGGGATTCGCGGTGGCGGCGCTGCTGAGCCTGGTGATCCAGGGCCTGTCCAGCGGCAAGAGGGCAGGTCACGCCACTGAACGCCGGTCCGCACCCGGGGCGGAATCCCGTCGATCACCTGCCTGGTGACCCGTCCCGCTGTACGCCACCGCACTCACGGAGCTTGACCGGATCACGTGAGCCAGAACCGGCTGGGTGGCCGGGGGGCGGGCAGCAGAGCACGCTGGAAGTACCGATGGCCCGGGCGGCCGGGCCGGGAAGCGAGGTTCCTGATGAGCAGGCTCGAAGAGCAGGTCGACGTCGATGTCCCGGCGCAGGAGGTCTGGGCGCAGCTGCACCGCATCGATGAGTACCCGATGTTCGTGGAGGGCGTGAAGAGCGCCGCTGCGCACGGCAGTAGCCGAGCCCATCTCGACGTCCGGATCGGGGGCGACGAGCAGACTTTCGAGACTCGTATCACCGATCAGGGCAAGGCTCAGGTGATGGACTGGACGGTGGACAGCCCGGAGCTGAAAGCCGCCTTCGCGGTGAACCCGTTGGACGACAAGCACACCCAGCTGCAAGTCCGGCTGGAGTACGACCCGGACACCGTGCGGGCGACCTTCGGCGGCCCGAAGGGATTCGCCCAGGTCCACGCGATCGAGAACACGGTCCGGACCGACCTGGAGAAGTTCAAGGACCTGCTGGAGAGCCGGCACTGATCCCGTGAGCTGTCGGAGGATGTGCTCGCGGCAGAGAGGGTCCGTGGGCAGGGGCCGAGGCTGATGGGCGAGGGCGGGCTGCTGCCGAGCCGGCTCAGCGCCCGATGCAGGCCGCGCCGGCGGCCGAGATGAACGAGGACCTGACCACCGAGGCCGGCCGGGCCGGTGGGCGTGGATCGCGTTCGGAAGGCAACATGCGCAACGGCTACGGGGCCGAGAAGGTCATGGCGGAGGTCGGCGCCGTGACGGTGCAGGTCCCCCGGGACGGGGTGGTGATCATTTCCAAGTTCCGTCGAGGACGTGGACGGCGCGGGCGATGCACCGACCCGGGTGGGAGCCGCTCGCACGCAGCAGCGCCGCCGGGGGAGCGGCGGCGCTGCTGGTCACTGATGCCGGCCGGTGGTTACGACCTGGTGCACGATAGAGAGTGGATCAGGTCGTTACGGCAGGCCGTGCACGTGCGGGGCCACCGCGTTCGACCAGGCGTTGCCCGACTTGGCGTCCCAGTTGGTCGACCAGGTCATCGCGCCGCGCAGGCCCGGGTACGTCTTCGAGGGCTTGAAGGTGCCGCAGTCGGTGCCGGAGGCCAGGCAGTCCAGGGCCGCGTTCACGACCGACGGAGCCACGTAGCCGCTGCCCGCGCCGCTGGTGGAGGCGGGGACACCGAGACCGACCTGCGAGGGGTCGAGGCCGCCCTCCAGCTGGATGCAGGCGAGCGCGGTGAGGAAGTCCACCGAACCCTGCGAGTAGACCTTGCCGTCGCAACCGAGCATCGAACCGCTGTTGTAGTACTGCATGTTGACGACGGTCAGGATGTCCTTGATGTCGAGCGCCGTCTTGAAGTACTCACCCGCGGTGGACTGCATGTCGATGGTCTGCGGGGCCATCGTGATGACGAGGCCGGAGCCCGCCTTCTGCGACAGTGAGCGCAGCGCCTTCGTCATGTAGGTGGAGTTGAGCCCGTTCTCCAGGTCGATGTCGACGCCGTTGAAGCCGTACTCCTGGATGAGCGAGTAGACGGAGTTGGCGAAGTTCGTGGCGGAGGCGTCGCTGTTGACCGCGACGGCCCCCTTCTCGCCGCCGACCGAGATGATGACGTTCTTCCCGGCCGCCTGCTTCGCCTTGATGTCGGCCTTGAACTGGTCGACGGTGTAGCCGTTCAGGCCCGCCGTGTCCAGGTTGAAGGTGACGGCACCCGGCGTGGTCGTGGCGTCGGCGAAGGAGACCGCGATGATGTCGTAGTTCGCCGGTACGTCGCTGAGCTTCTGCACGGTCGCGCCGTTGTTGAAGTTCTGCCAGTAGCCGGTCACCGCGTGCTTGGGCACCGAGGTGCCCGGGTTGGGGTTGCCGCCGCCCGACTGGGCCGTACGGCCGCTGACCGTGGCGGACTTGACGGACTCACCGGCCGCGTTGGTGGCGGTGACCGCGAACTGGTACGCCGTGTCGGCGCTCAGGCCCGTGATCGTGGCGGAGGTCCCGGTGGACGTGGTGGCCTTCGCCCCGTTCTTGTAGACGGTGTAGCCGGTCGCGCCGGATACCGCGTTCCAGGACAGGGAGACGGAGGAGGACGTGGTCGCGCCGACCGCGAGTCCGGCGGGCGCGGCGGGGATCTCGGGCGTGGGGTCGGTGCCGCCGCCCCCGTCGGGGCCGCTGACCGAGATGTCGTCCGCGTAGTAGGCGGCCTGCCCGTACCAGCCGTGCGTGTACACCGTGACCGAGGTGGTGCTCGGGCCGGTCTTGAAGCTCGTGGTGAGCTGGGTCCAGCTGCTGGAGCCGGGGGACCAGGTCGACACGTCGGTGGTGCCGGTGCCGCTCGCGCCGAGGTACGCGTATCCCCCCTGCACCCAGGAGCTGAGCGTGTACGTCGAGTCGGGCTTCACGGCCACGGTCTGGGTGCACTTCGCGTTGTCCTGGCCGGCCGGGGTGGCCTTGAGGGCGGCGGTGCCGCTGTGCACGGGGGAGGAGACGGTGGTGCCGCTGCCGCCGGAACAGGTCCAGTTGGCGAGCCCCGACTCGAAGCCGGCGTTCTTGGCGACGTTGACGTCGGCGGCCTGGGCGTTGCCGACGAGACCGGTGGCGGTGAGCGCGCCGGCCGCGAGGACGGCCATGGCACCGCCGAGCAGCGGCCGGGTGTGGCGCCTGCGGGCTCTGTGGCCGCTGGCGGGGGAAGATTCCACTTTGCTGCCTCCGTGGGGGAGTTGGGAACCGTGCGGGATACCTCGGGGCGAGCCGGCGGGGTCGACCGGCGTGCCGGGGCTGTCCGGGGAGCGACACGGGGATGACGGGGAAGTGGACGTGAACGACGGTGGCCACCGCTGGCCGATAAACTGGTCCAGACCAATCAAGTTGTCAAGACCTCTGGCAATGACAGCCGTGACGGCAGCCCTCGGCCGGCCGCTCGCGGACAGTTCCGTCACCCGCCCGCGCTCGGTCCCGCAGGGGTTCCGGAACCGCCGTGAACGGCGAATGAATTGACGTTTTGTTGACCTCGTGCGCCCCTGTACGTGTGACGTGGCCCAGATGTCCGCACAGTGACGACCCGGCCCCCTCCGGGGCGTCGCGCGGCAGGTCCCGTGTCCGTCTGACGTGCGGAGACGAATTCCGGGCCGCAGGTAATCGGAAGATGGATTCGTAACACTCCGCAGTGGTACAGGAGTTAACGATTCTCGATTTGATCCGTTTTAGCACTGGGGTGCGGCCCCGCTGTCCCGCAGGAGTTGTCGTACTGGCCTCCGAAAAGTGTTCTCTGCCAGGTGGGACGTGGATAAAGTGCTGAAGCAGAACCGCGGAGCAGGAGCGATTGCGGCCTACGTCATGACCGGCGTTTGGCCGGAGCCGAAACGGGGAACAGCGTGCCGACCGCAATAGCAGTGACCAGTGCTGATTTGGTACTACCTCCGACCGACCAGCAGACACCGACGGCTGCCCTGCTGCAGGCTCCCGACGCCCAGGCGCTGGAGATGGCCATCGGTGACATGCACGTGTTGCTCGAACAGCACGGCTACGTCGTCGCCGTCTACCCGACCGGCATCGCGCCCGCCCACGAGCGCCGGCTCTACTCCGTGCGCTCCGTTCTGGAGAGCGACCGCATCGCGCTGCTCAAGGTGGACCTCCCCCCCTTGGGCGTCGCCGTACTCGTGCGGCAGCTGCGCCAGTTGTCCATCTGTGACTTCAGCCCCGGAGTGGTCGCCTCCGCCGCCCGGCTGCTGTCCCACTACATCCACGCGGGCGCCCTGCTGAACTCCGTCACCAAGTTCGACCGGGTGCCGGTCGACCTCAGGACACACGCCAAGTCCTGGGTGCCGGGCTCGCAGTTCGCCGTGGTCGCGGGGCCGGACCCGCAGCTCGTCAAGGTCGGCCCGAAGGCGGACCCACCGACCGGCCCGGAATTCGCCACCCATCTGCTGACCGCCAAAGGGCAGTCGCAGTCCGAGTGGGTGAAGCAGACCCTCGCGCCCGCGTGGCAGGTCCAGTCCATTCACGAGGCCGCGCTTCCCTCCGGTTCCCCCGCATGGTGGGGAACCGGGAAACTGGTGGAATTCGCCGCCTATCTGCCAGACATCTCCGTCCTGTACCAATTGGTGTCCTCCGTACGTCGCGAGAACTGCCACTGGTGCGGAATGGAACTCATCGGTGACCGCTGCGGGTTCTGCTCCTCCCCGCTCCCCGCGGCCGAGAACCGAATGCACACCGCCGGTGTCCTCAGCCAGGGAGCGCCCGCACCACCGCAGTCCTAGCGCTTCCGCTTTCCTCCGTAGACGCCCTCCTGTCCGCTGCCCCACGCATCCGATTCGAACGAGGTTGTCCGGCCCATGAACTCCCGCCAGCGCCGCGGCGTGATACTCCTGCTTCTGTCGGTTCTGTGCGCCTTCGGCGCCTTCGCCGGCGTGCTCTCGGTGATCAGCGACGTCAACACCAAGGTCGGGCCCGAAGTCTCGGCCTACCAGCTGAAGTCCGACGTGGCGCCCTACACCGCCCTGTCGTCCGGGCAGTTCGAGAAGATCTCGATGCCCAAGCGCTGGCTCTCCACCAACGCGGTGACCGACCTCTCCGAGGTGAGCGGCAAGATCGCCGTCACCCAGCTGCGCAAGGGCTCCCTGCTCCAGTCCGACATGATGCAGAAGCGCCCCTCACTGCAGCCCGGGGAACAGGAGATCGCCATCATGATCGACGCCGCCACCGGCGTCGCGGGCAAGATCACCCCCGGTGCCACGGTCAACATCTACGCCACCTTCGCCGGTGAACGCGACGGCGACCCCTCCCAGTCGAAGGTCATCGTCTCCAACGCCAAGGTGCTGGACGTCGGCAAACTGACCGCTCTGGAACCGAACCGCGACGGCAAGTCCAACATGGGCACCGAGGCCGTTCCGATCACCTTCGCGCTCAACACGCTCGACACCCAGCGCATCGCCTACGCCGAGTCCTTCGCGGAGCACGTACGCCTCGCGCTCCTGGCCTCCGGCAGCGACAGCACCATCCGTCCGGGCGACCGCACCTACACGCTCGACAAGGACAAGTGAGGATCGCATGACCACCAGGATCCTCCCGGCCGTCGGTGACGTCGACGCGGCCAGATCCGTCACCACCCTGCTCAGCCAGCTCCCCGACGCGGAACCGGCCGCCCCGGTCGGCGACTCGACCCAGCTCATCGACGCCCTCGCCCGGCTCGCGGGCGAGTCGCTCGACGAACTGCCCGAGGTCGTGCTGGTCCACGAGCGGATCGGCCCGGTGCCGGCACTGGAACTGATCCGGGAGGTCTCCCTGCGCTTCCCCGCCATCGGGGTCGTGCTGATCACCGCCGACGTCACCCCCGGCCTGTTCGCGTCCGCCATGGAGTCGGGCGCGCGAGGTGTCATCACTCTGCCCCTGAGCTATGAGGAACTGGCCAGCCGGGTCCAGTCCGCCGCCCAGTGGTCCGTCGGCGTCCGCCGCCACCTGAGCGCCGGAGCCGATGTCTTCACCGGCCCCGGCGGAACGGTCGTCACGGTCAGCGGCGCCAAGGGCGGCGTCGGAGCCACCGTCACCGCCGTACAACTCGCCCTGGCGGCACAGACGTCCGGGCGCTCCGTCGCCCTGGTCGACCTGGACCTCCAGGCCGGCGACATCGGCTCGTACCTCGATGTGCAGTTCCGGCGCTCCATCGTCGACCTGTCGACGATCACCGACATCTCGCCGCGCGTCCTCTCCGACGCCGTGTTCAACCATGGCACCGGCCTTGCGCTGCTCCTGGCCCCTGGTGAGGGCGAGAGCGCCGAGGAGGTCAGCGACCGCTCGGCCCGGCAGATCGTCAGCGCCCTGCGTTCGCGCTACGAGGTCGTGGTGATCGACTGTGGCAGCCAGCTCCAGGGCGCCAGCGCCGCAGCCATCGAGATGGCCGACACGGCGCTGCTGGTCACCACACCCGATGTGATCGCGGTGCGCGGCGCCAAGCGACTCGTACGGATGTGGGACCGGCTCCAGATCCGCAAGGCGGAGGAGACGGTCACCGTCGTCAACCGCTTCATCCGCAACACCGAGATCCAACCGCAGCTGATCGAGAAGATCACCGGCACCAGCACGGCCAACACCGCGATTCCGGCGAACTTCAAGGAACTCCAGGCCGTCGTCGACGCCGGCCGGCTGCACGAACTCGACTCCAAGAGCACCGTCAAACAGGCCCTCTGGGCCCTTGCGGGCGAGCTCGGCATCGTCAAGGTTCCTGAGAAGGCGGAAAAGAACGGCGCGAAGAGCGGCGCGAAGTTCAAGAACGACCGAGGCTCGATCGGGCGCCCGCGCATCGGCAGACGCGACGGCGACTCCCGGAACCGGGCGACGACCTAGGGGGCAAGTTGACCGATGGCACTTACCGAGACGACAGACATGGAGATACGGGGAAGGCGTTACGGTGACGCCGCCCCGGGCCGGGGCTCGGCGCGGGGCCGGATGCGCGGCCGACTGAACGGTCGGCTGCTCGGTCGCGAGCGGGACCGCGGCCAGACCGCGATCGAGTTCCTGGGCGTCACACCGCTGATCATCCTGCTGATGATCGCGCTCTGGCAGTGCGCGCTGATCGGCTACACCTTCTCCCTCGCGGGGAACGCGGCGGACGAGGCGGCGCACAAGGGAGCCGTCGCGCAGGGCCTGCGGTTCACGGAGTGCCGGGACGCGGCGAAGAAGCATCTGCCGAAGGCCTGGCGGAAGTCGCTGCAGAAGACGACGTGCCGCTCCAGGTCCGGCATGTACACGGCCGAAGTCAAGGTGCAGGTGCCGATTCTGGTGCCCGGCATCCTCAACTGGAAGTACCCGGTCACCGGCCATGCGGCCGCGCCGCTGGAGGGCTGAGCGATGAGCAGGCGCACGCACACACCCGGCCGGACGGCCGCGACCACCACCACGTCCACCGCCGCCGGCCGCGACCGCGGTCAGGTCGCCATCGAGTATCTGGGTTTCCTCCCCCTGCTGCTCCTGGTCGGTCTCCTCGCGATCCAGGCGGGCCTCGCCGCGTACGCCGCCAACCAGGCGGGGACCGGCGCCCGCGCGGCGGCCCGCATGGCCAGCATGTCGACGGGCGGCTGCGACGAGCAGGTGGGCAAGGACGCGATGAGCGACTGGACCGCCAAGCGGGCCCGCATCAACGAGCGGTCCACCTCTTCCGAAGAGGTCACCTGCACCGCCCGCGTCAAGGTGCCCGACATCCTCCCGGGTGTCCATATCTGGAGCACGGCCGTACGAAGCTCCACGATGCCCCGCACCTGACCTGGCGGCGCACCGCACCACTGCCTCACCAGCGGCTCAACAAGCACGTCCGAACGAGGAGTTACGCAATGAGTCTGCGGGCACGCATGACCGCCCCCGAGAAGAACGGCGGGGCGCGGGAGGACAGCCACATGGTGGCCACCTACCGCGCCAAGCTGCTCGAAGAGATCGACCTGGCCGAGATGTCCTCGCTCGCCGCCGCAGACCGGCGAGCGCGGCTGGAGCGCGTGCTCAGCCACATCATCAGCCGCGAAGGACCGGTCCTCTCGACCGTCGAACGCACCCAGCTGATCCGCCGGGTCGTCGACGAGGCCCTCGGTCTCGGCATTCTGGAACCGCTCCTCGAAGACGCGTCCATCACCGAAATCATGGTGAACGGGCCGGACCAGATCTTCGTCGAGCGCAGCGGCAAGGTCGAGCAGCTTCCGATGCGTTTCAGTTCGCACGAACAACTGATGCAGACGATCGAACGCATCGTGTCGACGGTCAACCGCCGCGTCGACGAGTCCAACCCCATGGTCGACGCGCGTCTACCCAGTGGTGAGCGTGTCAACGTGATCATCCCGCCGCTGTCGCTGAGCGGTGCGACGCTCACCATCCGACGGTTCCCGAGGGCCTTCACGCTCCAGGAAATGATCAACGTCGGCTCGCTCGACGAGCAGATGCTGATCCTGCTTTCCGGACTCGTCCAGGCCAAGCTGAACGTCATCGTCTCCGGCGCCACCGGTACCGGTAAGACGACGCTCCTCAACGCGCTCTCCGGCCTCATCCCCGACAGCGAGCGCATCGTCACCATCGAGGACTCCGCCGAGCTCCAGCTCCAGCAGAGCCATGTGATCCGGTTGGAGTCCCGGCCGGCGAACGTCGAGGGAAAGGGCCAGATCACCATCCGTGACCTGGTCCGCAACTCCCTGCGTATGCGACCCGACCGCATCGTCGTCGGTGAGGTCCGTGGTGGTGAGTCGCTCGACATGCTCCAGGCGATGTCGACCGGTCACGACGGCTCGCTCGCCACCGTCCACGCCAACAACGCCGAGGACGCGCTCATGCGTCTGCAGACTCTGGCCTCGATGTCCGAGATCAAGATTCCGTTCGAAGCACTGCACGACCAGATCAACAGCGCCGTCGACGTCATCGTCCAGCTCACCCGGCACGCCGACGGCTCCCGCAAGATCACCGAGATCGCCGTCCTCGACTCGCACGGCCGCGATCCCTACCGCATCGTGACCGTCGCCCGGTTCGACGCCCAGCCGATGGACGCCGAGGGGCGGATCAACGGCGAGTTCCAGTACCTCCCGATCCCGCGCAAGATCGCCGAGCGTCTCTACATGGCCAGCCAGCCCGTCCCGCAGGCCTTCGGGGTCGCCGATTCCGCCGAACAGCTCGCCACCCGAGAGGCCAACTAGGTACCGTGCCATGACCAATCTCCCTCTGCTCACCATCGGCGTCACGCTGCTCTGCGGCGTCACGGGCGTCACGGGCCTGCACGCCTACTCCGGCGGGAAGGCCGACCGGGACGCCCTGGTGGACCGTCTCTCGCACACCGGCCACGTCCAGGAGACCGGACGCCACCGCCGCTTCCGGGGACTCGACAGCAGGCTGCGCAAGACCGGCCTGGGGCGGAAACTCGAACTGAAGCTGGCCGCCACCGGTCTCGAAATCACCCCGGGCGAATTCTTCGTCTACGCGATTCTCTCGATGGCCGCCCTGTGGATGATCGCCTCGTCCATACTCGCCAACTTCTTCGGCCCGGTTGCCGCGCTCATCGGCCTCTGGGGCACCAATGCCTTCCTGAACTGGCAGCGGACCAAGCGCACCGAACGCTTCATCAACCAGCTCCCCGAACTCGCCCGCATCCTCGCCAACGCCACCCAGGCCGGACTCGCGCTGCGCACGTCCATCGGCATGGCGGCCGATGAGATGGAGGACCCTGCCGGCGAGGAGCTGGCCCGGGTCTCCCGACGCCTCGCCGTCGGTGAGTCCCTCGAAGACGCGATGAGCGAACTGACCGACCGGCTGCCCTCCCGCGAACTCGTAGTCCTCGTCACCACGCTCGTCCTGTCCAACCGGGCCGGCGGTACGGTCGTCAGCTCGTTGCGCAACCTCACCGAGACACTGGAGGAGCGCAAGGAGACCCGGCGCGAGGTCAAGACCCAGCTTTCCCAGGTCACCGTCACCGCCTATGCCGTCCCCATCTTCGGCCTGGGCGCCATGCTCCTGATGAACGCGGTCATGCCCGGCGCGCTCGACCGCATGACCGGCGCGTTCATCGGCCAGGTCGCGGTGGTCATCTCCATCGCCCTGTACGCGGTCGGATTCATCGTGATCCGCCGCCTGTCCCGGATCGACGTCTGATGGGCGGGGCGAACATGGACCTGCTGCTCGCAGGCGTCATGGGTCTCGCGGTGTACGGAATCATCGCCGGCATCCGGATGTACCGGCGCGACGCGAAGCTCCCTGGCGACTTGGCCATCGCTCTGGAGGTCGGCGCCACCCGCACCAGCGCGGTCGGTTCCGGCATCGACCGCCTCGGCATGCGCTGGGCCCCCATGGTCCTGCGGATGATGGGCCCCAAGGCCGTCAACAAGAAGCGCCGCCAGATCGACATGGCGGGCAACCCCGGTGGTCTGACCATCGACCGCTACGCCGCCCGCCGCGCCGTCTACGGCGGCCTCGGCGCGCTCGGCGCTCTCACGATGCTCATGCGTGGCCAGATCTTCCTCGCTCTGATACTGGTCGCCTTCGGGCTCTTCTGGGTCGAGGTCGGCATCTGGTCGGCCGTACGCGTCCGCCGTGACCACATCGACCGGACGCTCCCCGACTTCCTCGACGTGCTGGCCGTCGTCGTCTCGGCGGGCCTCGGCTTCCGTCAGGCGCTGGGGCGTGTCGCCGAGAAGTACGAGGGCCCCTGGGCCGACGAGCTGCGCATCACCCTGCGCCAGATGGACATGGGCGTCAGCCGCCGCGAGGCCTTCGAGCAGTTGCGCAAGCGCAATGACTCGGAGCAGGTGGCGATGTTCGTGACCACGCTCCAGCAGGGCGAGGAACTCGGTGCGCCGATCGTCGAGACGCTGATCCAGATCGCCAACGACATGCGACGTACCGACGCCCAGAACGCCCGCCGGAAGGCGGCCAGGGCCGTCCCCAAGGCGACCTTCGCGGTCACCACGTTCCTCCTCCCCGGAACCCTGGTCCTGCTGACCGTCGGCTTCGTCTACGGGGCCAACGTCGACTTCGGCTTCCTCACGGGCGGATGACGTGAACGAAGCGGGCGGTGGGCAGGACGATCAGAAGGAGGTGACAGGCTCATGTCGTTCCAGCTCGGCGGCATCCACACCGGACTGAATGCGGAGGTGCGCCAGGCGATCGCTGATCCCGGGTCCCGCCCGGCGTTCGCCATCCAGCTCAACGCACTCCAGGCGATGTGCAGGCAGGTCTTCGGCTTCCGGCTCGCGATGATCGCCATAGCCACACCGTTCGCGATCGGCCACACCGTACGGGGACCGGCCACCTGGCTGATCGGCTCGGCCATTCTCATCACCTTCATGGGCAGCTATGTCCTGTTCCGGGACTGGGAGCGATTCGGCCCGGTCCTCCTGCGCCATCCCTGGCTGCTCGGCATAGACGCCTTCTTCGGCGCCTTGCTGCTGATCACCGCCAGCCCCGAGTCGACCCTCGCCTACGTCACCGTGTGCACCCCGCTGCTGGCCGGGCTTGTCTACGGCTGGCGCGGCGCCGCGGTCTTCGCCGCACTTCAGGTCGTCATCGTCCTGGGTGTGTACAACACCGACCCCAAACTGCACCCCGCAGACGCCACGGCGGTCCTCCTCCCCGGCTTCTGCATCATCGCCGGGGCTGTCGGTGTCACCCTGCGCAATCTGCTTCTCCGGTTCGGGACGGCCAGCCAGGCCCTCACCGAGACCAGGGCACGCCTTGCCGTCAACGAGGCCGTGGAGGGCGAACGCACCAGGCTGGCCCGGGAGATGCACGATTCGGTGGCCAAGACCCTGCACGGCCTCGCCCTGGCCGCCGACGGCCTGGCAGCCTCGTCGGACCGGATGGACCCGCTGGCCGTCAAGCACCAGGCCGAACTGGTTGCCCGTGCTGCCCGCCGTGCCGCCGCCGAGTCCCGCGAGCTCCTCTCCGACCTGCGCCGTGAGTCCGGTCTCGACGGTGGTGTGGACGTCGTACGGGAACTGCGGGCACGCGCGGAGGACTTCACCCGGCGCCATGAACTCACAGCCACCTTCCGACTGCTCAATGACGCACCGATCCCGCATGTCCCGCAGGTCGTCGCGCGTCAGCTGCTCACCGTTGCCTCCGAGGCGATGGAGAACGCCCACCGCCATGCACAACCCACCTATCTCGTCGTACTGACCGGCGTGAAGGGCGATGTCCTGCGCGTCAGCGTGTACGACGACGGGCGCGGCCTGCCCCCGGGCACGACGCTCGACGACCTCCGGCGCGCCGGACACTTCGGCCTCGTCGGCATGGTCGAACGTGCCGCATCCATCGGCGCCCGCATCCGGATCGGAAAGGGCCAGGCGGCCAAGGGAACCGAAGTACGCCTGGAACTCCCGATCGCCGCTCTCAGTACCGCTCCCGACGCAATGCAACCCAACTGAACACCAGCTCGACTGAACAGCGGCCGAACCGACCGGCAGTCGAGCCGAACAGCCCCGAATCCACCCTCACCCCCCATAACATTCTGAGAGGAGGTCGCAGATGCCGGACGATGTCTCCCGCGCGTCGGGCCAGAACTGGGCCGCACAGAACCATGCGTCCCAGCACACGTCCTCGCACGTCACCCCGCTCAACTCGGAGACCGGTTCCACCGGGTTCCCCGTTCCCGTCTCCCAGCAGTCCGCGGCATCCGGGTCCCTGCCTTCCTTCCCGGCGGCGCCCCCCGCACCCGTACCCGGCGCCCTGCGGGTCGTCGTCGCCGACGACAACCCCGTGGTCCGGGCCGGCCTGGGAGTACTGCTGTCCGGCCGTGTCGACATCGAGGTCGTCGCGGAGGCCGCGGACGGCCGTCAGGCCTACGACCTGGCCGTGCTGCACCGACCGGACGTCGTCCTGCTCGATGTCCGGATGCCCGGTGTCGACGGCATCTCCGCGCTGCCCCACCTCGTACAGGTCGCGCCGGTCATGATGCTGACCTACAGCCGCGAGAGCGAGATCGTCCACGAGGCCCTGCGCCTCGGCGCGGGCGGCTACCTGGTCCACGGCGAGTTCACCGCCGACCAGTTGGTACAGGCCGTGCGCGACACCAAGAACGGCCGGGCCCACTTCACCGCAACAGCGGCCAATGCCCTCCTCGCCCACATGCGCCAGGGAGCCGGCCCCCAGGGACGACCACTCCCGGAAGGGCTCGGCGCGGCCCTGACCACGGGCGTTCCGTACCAGGGTCCGGGCTACGACGGCCATGACCCGACTTCGGTTCAGCAACTAGGTGCGCCTGCACATGTGCCCGGCCGTGAACCCTCTCCACCTGCGGCGCGACCGGTCCCGTCGCCCCAGGGTCTTTCGCATCTGCAACCAGTTGTGGCACAGTCTTCGGTGACCGGGGGGTCGGGAACGGCTCTCAACAGGCAGCAGTACGGGCTGAGTTCACGGGAGGTGGAGGTCATGGAGCTGATCGCGTCCGGCATGAGCAATCAGCAGATCGCCGCCACCTGCTTCATCAGCGAGAAGACGGTCAAGAACCACATCAACCGCATCTTCACCAAGTTGCACAGCACCAGTCGCAGCGAGGCCATCGCCCGCTGGCTCGGCACGGCCCCCACGGCGGGACCAGGGGTACGCGGGGCCGGTGGTCATCGTGGCTGAGCGGGAGAACGCCAATGCGGCGGTACGTGCGGGGCGTGGGGCCCGGCACGTACGAGCGGGACAGGCCCAACTGACCCTTTGGGCCCGGGAATGGGCCCTGGGACCCTCCGGCGAGCAGGGCGCGCCGCCGTATGTTTCTCATGTCGCCAGCGGCTCCGGCCAGGAGGAAGCCGGATCCGCCGGCGGCACCCAAGAAACGTGCGAGTCGGCCGACTACCGGTCGGCCGAACCCGGAGGGGAACACCATGTCGAACATCACCCTGAAGACCGCCGTCCGCGTCAACGGCTGGGCCAACACTGCGGTCAGCGCGATCCAGAAGCGTTACGAGGCCAAGGACCGCGGCCAGACGGCGTTCGAGTACCTGGGCATCATCCTGGTGGTCGTGGCGATCATCGGCGCGATCGTGGCCACGGGTATCGGTGGCGCGATCTCGTCCCGTATCTCCGGCCTCGTGGACTCCATTACCGCTCAGTGATGATCGGTCGTTCGCGCAACGATGCAGGGCAGGCCTTCCCCATCTATGTAGTGATGGTGGCGGGCCTGCTCTTCCTCGTGTTCGCATTCTTTGCCGTCGGCAAGGCCGCCGCCTTGCGTAATGGAGCCCAGGGCGCGGCGGATGCCGCCGCGCTGGCTGCTGCTCAACAGAATCGTGAAGACTTCGGGGACGGGTTCCTCGCGTCGCTCCCCGGGGACATGCTGGAGCAGTTCCTTCAGGCCCACTTGGTTGACGGGTGCCCCGCGGCTCGGAAATTTGCGGCAGTGAATCAAGCGAAAGTCAACCACTGCTGGCCGCCGACGCATGGCGGCTATCGAGACCAGATCAAGGTTGAGGTCAAGGGCCGTAAACCGGTGGACTCGTCGGTGATTCCCGGCACGAAGAAGAAGGTTGCGAAGGCCACGGCCACTGCCATTGTCGAGTTCCGTTGCCCCGAGTGGAAGGCCTTGGACTTCAACCATGACGGTGTCAAGGACTTGTACATCTTCACGTGCGGGAGCGCCGGGATGGTCGAAATCGCCCCGGGTAGCCCGCCGCCCTGGTCTCAGGTGAGCAAGATTCTCTACGACGTGCACCTGGTCGACAATTGACAGCGAACGACGAGTAAAGGAAACAGAACCCATGAGCATTCGGCGCTCCACCTTGTCCCGAAGGGCAGTGGCAGCCGTCTCGCTGACGGCGGCTTTGGCTTTCGCCGTCACTGGCTGCGGCACGGATGGCGGCGGGAAGACGAACGATGCCGGTTCGTCGCCGTCCTCCGAGCCCTCCAAGTCTTCTGACGGGGACAAAGAGGCAAAGCAAGAAGACACTGCTGCCGGGGACAAGGTGGACCCGAATGTGAAGCTCGCCGAGGTCAAGGGCGATGGCCTGACGCTCACCATCAATCAAGTGAAGCGCGACTCCGGTGGGTTCATCACAGTCCAAGGCGAGATCAAGAACGAGAGTGGGCAGTCGCGCAACACCAGTGCGTGGTCGGGCACGGAGAGCGCCATCGTCGCCAAGAACCCCAACTCCGTTGCGGGCGCCACACTGGTGGACAAGGTGGGAAAGAAGCGCTACTACGTGCTTCGCGATACTGAGAATCGATGCCTCTGCACCACCAGTATTCCACCGTTGCTTGCGGGAAAGACAACCCCCGTATTCATGCAGTTTCCGGCGCCTCCCAACACAACGACCGAAGTCGACTTTACGCTGCCGTCGTTCGCCACCACTTCACTGAAGATCTCCGGGTGACGGCTGACATGACCCGTACCCGTACCCGCCGTACGCCACCGCGTCTGGCCGGAAGCGCCATCGCGGCCGCACTGCTGATGGCGAGCGTGACCGTCCTGGGGGCGTCGAACGCCGTTGCCGACGACGGCCCGAGCGTGCCCCCCGGCACCGAGGCCGCGTCCGTGCCCCCCGTCAAGCTCGACCCCAGCGACCCCGACCTGAAGATGCCCGAAGGCGGCACACTCGCCCCCGCCAAGGTTCTCGACATCGTTCAGGTCGTCGAGGACATGGGCGGCGAGGAGCGCCGCGAGGACAGCAACGCGGACATCAAGTTCGCGCTCCAGGCCGAGGTCCTCTTCGGCAAGGACAGTGCCAAGCTGAGCTCAGCCGCCAACTCCCGTATCGCTGCCATCGCCGCCGAGATCAAGAAGCAGAACGCCACCAAGGTGCGCGTGTTCGGCTTCACCGACAACCTCGGTACCGCCGCACACGGTGACGTGCTGTCCAAGCAGCGTGCCAACGCCGTGCAGTCGGTGCTGGTCAAGGATCTGGGCTCGAACGTCACCTTCGATATTCGGGGTTACGGCGAGCAGTACCCGATCGCCAACAACAGCACCGAAGAAGGCCGCAAGAAGAACCGCCGCGTGGAGGTCTCCTTCCCGCGTGGCGGTTCTTCCTGAGGTCCCGCACCGGCATATGCAGGTGTAGGAACTCAGGCTCCGTGTCGTCATCTCACGGCTGATGTCGTATGGATGTCGCGTGCGACATCGCCGTGAGATCGACGAAGGGGTGAGTCTGGATTCGCTCAATGGAGTGGGCGACGACCCGCTCCTCCGCGACGGTGCTGCTGGAGTTACGCGAGGACATCGGGCGCAGCCGGGGCAGCCCGGACAAGTCTTCAGCGCCCCCTGCGGTCGAGGCCGGCGACCTCGCGTACGGCCTCGGCGACGGCGCGGAAGTCCTTCTTGAGGATCGCACCGTGGTTGCCGGCGACCTTCGCGCTCACCTTGACGTTCGGGTTGCGGGCGGTCACCGCATCGAGGCCGACGCGTATCCGTTCCTGCTCGTCACCGCGGCTTCCGAAGGATGTCCCCGAAGCGACCACGTACCGCACCGGGACGGTGATGTCGGCCAGCACGGGGCCCAGCTCGCGCTCGCGGGAGAGCTTGCCGAGCTCGATGTTGCTGTCGGCCTGCTGTTCGGCGGTCATCCGCGGGGCCAGGCCCGTCGGGCGCAGGAGCGGCAGGAACCAGCCCATCCGCCGAAACAGCTTCCGGATCCGCCGCTCCATGGCCTCGTCGAGCCAGTCGTACGGAAACGCGCCGTCAACCAAGACCGCGCCCACGGCACGCTCCGGGTTCCGGCCGGCCCAGTGCGCCCCGACGCACGCCCCGTAGGACCAGCCCACCACCAGCGCCCGGTCCACATCCCTGGCCGCGAGAACGGCATCGACGTCCCGGACGGCGGCCTCGAAGGAATAGTCCGCCGAGCGCTTCGATCGCCTGCCGCGGGCCCGCTCGTCGTAGGTGATGTGCCGCCACCCCGCCCCCAGTTCGGCGATGACCCGCCGCCAGTACCCCTGAGTGGCGAACTGGCCGTTGAGGTAGACCACGGGGATTCCTGGACCGCCGGTGTCGGTGACGGCCAGGGCCGTATCGTCAACCGGCACCATGCCGGTCCACTTCGAACCGGTAGAGGAAGTGCTGTTCTTCGTCATGTGTTCCACCTGGTCGCGTGAGGGATCTTGTACGACTTCTCCAGGCTCTGCACGTGGATCGCAGGCTCCTCGGGACGGACGGCCGGGCCGTCGGCGACGACCGAATGGATCTCGATCGCGGTGGGCCCGGCCGGATGGTCCTGGTTCTGCTCCTTCAGAGGCTGCGGGCGCTGATGTCGCCGTGGGAGGTGGTGGCGCGGATGTCGAGTTCGGCGGTGCCATCGTTCTTGAGGGCATTACTGATGCGGCCGTAGCCGGTGCCGGCGTCCAGGGCGGCCGAGACGCCGGCGGCGGCGGCGACCGAAATGTCGCCGGACTGGGTGCGGAGCACGACCGTGCCGCGCACGGCCTCGTTGATCCGGATGTCGCCCTTTGCGGTGCTGATCTCCGCGGGGCCGTTGAGCCGGCCGATCTCGACGTCGCCGTCGATCGCGGTGAGGCGGACGCCAGCGGCCTCGTCGATCTTGATCTGGCGGTAGGCGCCTTCGAAGGCGATGTCGCCAAGGCGGCCGACGCCGCGGAGCTCGGAGCCGGCGGCCATGACCTGGATACGGGAGTCGGCGGGCACCTGGACGGTGATCTCCAGGGATCCGGAGGGGCCGAACAGCTGGTTCTTGGGCTCGGCGGTGTGGATCCGAAGGACGCCGTCTGCGTAGGCGACGGTGGTCTGCTCGGCGGTCTGGACGTCGCGGCTCTTGGAGGGGTTGGCGGGCAGGACCTCGACGATGGTGTCGGCGCGGTCGGCGGCGATGAACTGGATGCGTCCGGCGGGGATGGCCAAGACGGCGGAGATCGGGGCGGGGGTGTCGAACTTCTGCATCGTGCTCTCCTGTGCTCGATCGTCGTTTCCGATGCCAGAAACGCTACGTTGCTTTCTAGGAGTGGGCAACGCATCTGTTGCGCAGAATCGATATCCATGCAGGTGAGGGCCAAGAAACTGTTGCAACGACTTCGAGGCTAACGCAACGGCGATTGCATCGATCGTTGCAATGGATGAGAAGTGAACGCTATAGTGAGGGGATAGGGACCACCACGAGGGATCACCAAGGAGATCGCGATGCCGGGAGGCAGGCTCAACCAGCAGGAACGACAGCAGATCGCGCTGGGGCTGGCCGACAGCCTCCCCTATGCCGAGATCGCCCGACGCCTGGACCGTCCGACCTCGACGATCACGCGTGAGGTGATGCGCAACGGCGGCCCCACCACCTACCGCGCCGACCTGGCTCACCGCGCCACCGAACGCCGCGCCCACCGGCGCAGGCCCGGCTCCTCCCGAGGGTCGGAGTCGGTCCCTCAGCCACACGGACGCGACGCCGAGGCTGTGGCCGAGTACGAGGAGACGTTCACCACCGTCCTCATGGCTTCGGGCCTGAACAAGATGTCGGCCCGGGTGCTGACCTGCCTGTACATGACCGACGCGGGCAGCCTCACCGCGTCCCAACTCGCCCGGCATCTCCAGGTCAGCCCGGCGTCCATCTCCAAGGCGATCACATTCCTGGAGGGCCAGAGCCTCGTCCGCCGAGAACGTGACGAACGCCGCCGCGACCGCTACATCGTCGACGACGAACTCTTCTACCAGGCGACGATCGCCAGCGCCCGAGCCAACGACCAGCTCGTCGAAACCGCACGCCGAGGCGTCGCCGTCCTCGGCCCCCACACCCCCGCCGCCACCCGCCTGGAGAACGTCGCCCGCTTCCTCGACTTCATCAGCGAAAGCATCACCCGCGCCGCCGAACAGGCCCGCGAAGTCCTCCACACCAAACCCGAAACAGCATCAAACGACAACGCCCGACCAAGTCAGGGCCACGGATAGACAGCCGTATCGATCGTCACGACCGGCCGGGCCCCGGTCGGTCGGTGTGACCACGAGCAACTGCATGCAGGGGCCCGGCACTGCGCGCACGTCGCGGTGCTGGGCCCCTGTTGTCGCTACAGCAAGTGGTCGGCCTTGCCGGCCTTGATGTCGCGGATCATCTGCTGAAGCGCCTCGCGGCTGTCGGTGAGGTAACGATCCTCCTCGCCGGTGACTGCGATGTAGCTGTTGCCCTGCTCATCGGTTCCTATCCGGTAGCAGGAGTTTCCCTCGCCGCAGAACGATTCTTCCCAGTTGACATCCGACATCGGTCATCTCCTCAGAGTTGGCGTGCGATGTTGTGGATGAAGTCCCGCGATCTGTCCGGCGACAGAGCGATCCCTTCCATCCAGTCCAAATGGGCCCGGTACTTCGACAACTGCGTGTCCGAGTGGACGAAGACAGGTCCGTGGGAGTTGTCGATCTGCACGGTGTCGAGTTGGGGTACCGGTCCTTCCGCGTACAGGACGGTCTGCCCGGCGCCGGGGAAGGCGCCGGCCTCGAAGGGGATCACCAGCAGCGTCACGTTCGGCTGCTCGGACCTCTCCAGCAAGTGATCGAGTTGTGCGCGTGCGACGGCGCGCCCGCCGAACTGCATGCGGAGCGCTGCCTCGTGGACGATGCCCGTGTACGGCGGTGACGTGTCACCGTTCAGGACCTCCTGACGCTCCACGCGATGTGCCAGCCGCAACGCGACCTCATGTTCCGGAAGTTGGGGAATCACCACTCGAAAGAGGGCCAGGGCGTGGTCCGAGGTCTGGAGAAGTCCTGGGATATGCATGGAGTACGCGGCTTGCATGCGGAGCGCGTAAGCCTCCAGTTCGGCGATGTCGAGCAGCCCTTGGGGCAGTGTGCCTCGATACCTCTCCCACCAGCCACGTCCGCGTGGCTGAGCCATTTCGACGAGAGCATTGACGTACTTCTCGTCGTTGCAGTCGCAGTTGCAGGCCAGCGTACGCAGACGGTCCGGACTGATGGGGCGGGTACCGGCCTCGATGTTCGAGATCTTGCCCCGGTCCACGCCGAGCAAGCCGGCCGCGAACTCGGCAGACACGTCGGCTGATGTGCGCATCCTTCGCAGCTCGGAACCGAGTCGCCTCTGACGCTCGGTAGGAGACGTCCTTGCTGCCATGCCGTTCCTTTCCGCATGCGGTCACCGGCAGTCTGCCGCGTGCGCGTGGCAGTCGGCCACGAAAGGGTTCATTTACTAGAGGTGAGGGGTTATTTTGCCCCTCGGAGGCTACATTGGGTTATGCACCGCTCACGCAACGATGACGAGCCGGAAGTGCATCGCGCGGTCCTGCCCGCAGTCTCCTTCCCTGGGAGGGGCAGCCCCGCGTCAGGGAGGCAAGCCACCGCTCGTCCGCAACGCAACCGTGTGAGCCATCCGTGCGCGCCCATGCGAAACAGTGACCGCCAACTCACCACCCTCGTCAGGGGATTCAGCCATGCACTCAGCTCCGCTCACCGCACTCTGCCCGGTTCTCGCCGAGGCGCGTACGCCGGTCCCGTACCCGTATCCGCGCGAGGCTCCACGCCTCGGTCCGCAGCAGCAGTACACGCTGCCCCATCTGCGTTCCAAGGGGCGCCCAACTCGCGGCCTCGCGCTGAGTTTCACCCTGCCCGGCGATGTCCGTAGCGCGTTCATCGGGCGTACGGCGATCGCCGCCGCCCTGAAGGCGCACGGGCTCGCCCCGTACGTCTGGCCTGCCATGCATGTGGTGGACGAACTCATCGGCGTCACGGCCCGGATGAGTCCGGGCAAGGAGCTCTATGTGTCCCTGCGCCACCGGGACGACGCGGTCCGCCTCCTCGTCTGGGACCAGCATCCCTGTCACCGCGACCCGGACACCGCCACGCTCTGCGATACGCGGCGTCGGCGGGCGCTCTGGTTGCTGTCGGCTGTCGTGGACGACTGGGGCGGGGAGTGGGGCACCTGCGACGCGCCGCCGCCACAGCGGGGAACCAAGTCCTGGGTGGTGTTGCCTCGTTGACGTTCACGATCGGTGATTGGTGGCGCTCCTGACGGGGCGGATGCAGGCGTTGGTCAGCCGGGGACGGATTTCGAGGCGCCGGTCGGGTCGGACGGAACTGTCGTCCTGGCGCACGCGAATGCGCACAGCGCATCAAGGAGCTCCTCCCGCACCGCCCCAGCCCCACCGCCTTTACCCGCCTCCGCCGACGCTACCTGAGGGACAGCCAAGAACCGCCGACGGCGAAGCGCAGCCTCTTCGGCTAGGGCCAAAACGCGCTCATGCCATGCTGGACTTCCATCTGGTCCGGGCGGCGCGCGCGGCACGGCGCTTGGCCGGACCTCTCACCGCAGCAGCTGAGCGACCTCGGAGAACTGGGCCTCGGACAGGGGGCCGCGCTGGAGGGCCATGGCATTCTCCTCGGCCTGGGCGACGCTACGGAAGCCGGGGATCGGTACCGTCCGCGGGCTGCGTGCCCACAGCCACGCGAGCGCGCCCTGGGCAAGCGTGCGGCCGTCGGCGGTGAGCACGTCCCGTACGGCATTGACGCGCTCCCTCCATTGTGGTGCGGGCACGCCACCTTCGTCGAACCAGCGCAGCCACGCGGGCGGGAGCGAACGGATGTCGCCCGCTGCACCGCGGCCGGGAGATCCCCGCTTGCCGGTGAGCAGGCCCATAGCGAGCGGGCTGCGAACGATGGACGCGAGTCCGCGCTGCTCGCACAGCGCCAGCATCTCAGGCGCATCCACCAGTACATTGCACGCGTGCTGGACGCCCGCGCAGTGGTCCCCCTGGGCGAAGAGCGCTGCTCGCCCGGGATCGTCGGTACTCCAGGCGTACGCACGGATGAGTCCCTCTCGTGCGAACTCCTCACATACCTCGCGTAGTTCAGCCGCCGCGACCGACGGTGCGTCGCCCAGATGCAGCTGGTACACATCGATCCAATCGGTGCCCAGCCGCCGCAACGACGCGGTCAGTGCCCGGCGCATGTATGCGACGGTTGTGTCCTCACCGATCAGCGTCCGCGTCTCCTCGTTGAAGACGTTGCCCCACTTGGTGGCGATGACCACCTCGTCCCGCCGACCCGCGAGCGCCCGCCCCAGTACTCGCTCGCTGCGGCCGGTGCCGTACACGTCCGCAGTGTCGAAGAAAGTAACCCCGAGCTCCGTCGCCCGCCGGATCGCCGCGACGGACTCCTCGTCATCGACCGCGCCCCATCCGAGGGGGTTTCCGTCGGCGTCCTGCCACTCACCGCCGATGGCCCAGCACCCGAACCCCAGCGCACTGACCTCGATCTCGCTGTCTCCCAGCGTCCTGTTCTCCATGCCTGAGCACGCTACGAGTTGGAGTGCACACGAGGACAAGGCCGACGAGTGATCCAGAGATCCTTGGCCACCACGTTGATCTGCCGACCGGCCGACGCCACGAGCCCGACCCCAGACCCGGCGAACCATCCTGGTTGCACCCTTCGCCTCCAGCCGACATCAGGCGCCGCTGTCGCGCAGCATGACCCGCACCGCTCCAGCCTGACAGCGAGGGGCACCTCTGCTCCGTCGTGGAAGCCGGTCAGGCCTGATGGGAAGAGTCCGTCCAGCCCGAAGTCGCCCCATGGCCGCTCTGCGCCGAAGTGGGCGAGGGACGCGACCTGTGGCTCGCGTACGGCCAAGTGGTCGATGCCGGTGTCCGTGGCGAATACCTCGACCGCCTGACGACAGGCATCCTCGGCCTGGCCGCGGTCGCTGTCCTCGAAGCCGGTGTCATGGCCGTGTTCGTCTCGGTCGACCGGGTCGTACTTGGTGACTCGGTAGACGTAGGGCGGCACGGCCCCATCTTCCGGCATGGAGCAGGAGCGGCGAGATCCTGCAGGGTCGGGACCCTGACATACTGCGGCCCCGACTCTCGTATCCGCTTCCTCAGACGCCCACGGTTCGTACCCGGTCTCCGCAGAGTTTGTTGATGTCGTCCACGTCCGATGTGACGACGACCCGTGGACCCGCATAACTCAGTGCTGTCGCGGCCGCGACAAAATCGATGGCCGTCGGCTTCCCGGAAGATTCCGGCAAACATTGCCGGTCACGGCACCAGCTGGAGATCGTCGAGCCAGATCACCATCCCCGTCAGATCGTGGAGCACGGCAGCGACGCCCGCCCTGATGGCGGCCGCGCAGCGCCCGGAGGTGAACGAGCCGGGGTCGTACGTCGAGGACATGTCGAGCCCTTCGCCACGGAACGACGCGCCGGGCCAGACCACCGCCGTGACGTTGTGGGTGGGTTCGGCCAACTCCGCGCCGACGACGAGGAACTGCTGTGACAGGTGGCTCGCGGTGACCACCGTGAGGGGGTCGACGAGGCCGTTGCCCGCGCTGACGACGAGGTCCGGACTCATGTCGATCGCCCTGGTGATACTGGGAATGAGGTCGGACCGGTCGTCGGCGACCACTGTTCTGAGGTCGACGTGCTCGCTCGCGGCCCAGTTCTTGACCGCCGTCACGAGGGCCTTGGTCGGGCGGTCGTCACCTGCGGTGAGCAGCACCACCCGGTACCCCTTCGCCGGGTGAACCCCGGTCCAGGAGCCGGGCCGCGGCGTGACGGTGGCCTCCGGGGTGGGTGGCGCGGAAGGGTCGATGAACCCCGGGCCGAGGGTGCCGATGGCAGATTGCTTGGGGTGCGGCCGGGACCAGTCGTCGCCGGAGCTGCATCCGGTGACCAGCGCGGCGGCCGCTGCCAGCGTGGCAACGGCCCGAAGCGGGGGGCGCAAGTCGATCGTCCTCCGAGTGGTGGCGGATGGTGCGTCTACATCCTCCTTCGCGAGTTCGGGTCGCCGTCATCCGCGGGCGTCGTTCTCGCACTTCTTACTCCAGGGTTCGCCGGTGAGCCGGTTCGCGTTCACCCGCGACGTGGACGGTGCAGTGGCAACCTGAAGGAGCAACATGTCGAAATGGGTGCGCCGCACCGTCATCGGGATCACTGCGGCGGTGATCGCCTTTCTGGGCACCGTGCAACCGGCGTCCGCCCACGGCTTCGCGTCGACCGTGTACGTCCACGTCACGGGTGACGGCGGTCGAATACGGACGACGGTGGCACTCGAATACGACCTCTTCGTCGTGTCCGCCGCCGACCTGGAGAAGGACGATCCGCTCTTCCGGGCGGGAAACGCCGCGTTCGAGGCCGGTGACACCAAGGAGCAGGCCGCGGCGCTCAACGCCCACGCGAAGCCGGCCGTCAGGTATGTCACCGAGCGCTTCTCGGTCACCTCGGACGGCAGGGCCTGCACGCCGACGCAGGTCGGCGACTTCACGATGAGCCGGCGGGAGGACGTGCCATACGCCGACCTGCTGCTCGACTGGGCCTGTCCTGAGCAGGGCAGCGATCACCAGGTGCGCAGCGAGCTGTTCCCCGACACCGAACGCTATGTCACCGGCACCAAGACGATCGTCACCTACGAGATCGACGGCCGCTCGGGCAGTGCCGCGCTCGATGCCGATCACCCGTCCTTCTCGGTCGGGCAGTCGTGGTACGAGCGGTTCTGGGAGTTCTTCCGCCTGGGCGCCGAGCACCTGCTGACCGGGATCGACCACATCCTGTTCCTGCTGGCGCTCATCGCCGGGTCACGGCGCCTGCGGGAGATCGTGCTCGCGGCCACGAGTTTCACCCTTGCGCACTCGGTGACCTTCATGCTCGCCGCCCTCGGCCTGGTCCGGGCGCCCGAGAGGATCGTGGAGCCCGTGATCGCGCTGTCGATCGCCGTGGTCGCCGGCTGGTACCTGTGGCGGCTCTGGCGACACGGCGGTCACGCAACCGACGTCGGGACGGGGGGAGACGGTCACTTCAGCCTGGACCGTGCGGGTTGGACCCGCCTCGGGGTCGTGTTCTGCTTCGGCCTCGTACACGGCCTGGGCTTCGCGGGCGCCCTGGGGATCGAAGAGGCGTGGTCGTGGACGCTCCTGTGGTCCTTGCTCGTGTTCAACGTGGGCATTGAGGTTGTGCAGTTGGCGATCATCGCCGCCGTCTTCCCGCTGCTGACCGTGGTGCGCCACCGTGCGCCGAGGGCCGGCCTCTGGGTGACCGGCGTGATCTGTGCGGGTGTGTCCGTCATGGGGCTGGTGTGGTTCGTGCAACGGGCGTTCGGGACCTGAGACCGCCTCAGGTCTCCTGGAAAGTTCAACCATCCCCGGCGTCGCATTTATGTTCGGTTAACCGAGCGAAGAGATCTTGAGCATCGCCATTTCATGCACTTTCGTGCGCACTAGGAACGGAACCCGATGAAATCGAGCACCTCGACGCAGGCCCACGGGCTTGTGCGGCGCCGCGTGGCCACAGGGGTCACGGCAGCATTCCTGGGCTTGTCCGTGGCCCTCGGCAGCGGCTTGGCCTCCCCCGCGGTTGCCGCCGAGCCGACCGCGCTCACCGGCATCATCCTCGGTGTGGGCGCCAACGAGTCCCAGCGCACCGTCACCTGGTACTCCTCGGACGACACGGCCCAGAAGGTCCAGCTCGTCCCGACGGCGCAGCTCGTCAACGGCGAGTTCACCGCCGGGGCCGCCACCTACGACGCCCTCGGCGGAGCGAACATCGCCACCAGCGGCGGCTTCAACCGCCACGCGACCCTCACCGGCCTGCAGGAGCACACGGCGTACTCCTACCGCGTCGGCACCGAGGGCAACTGGTCCCCGACGTACTCCTTCAAGACGCAGGACTTCAAGGGCGACTACGACTTCCTGTTCTTCGGCGACCCGCAGATCGGCTCGTCCGGCAACCTGGCGAAGGACCAGGCCGGCTGGCAGGACACGCTGGACGTCGCTCTCGGGGCCAACCCGAACTCCGAACTGCTGGTGTCGGGCGGCGACCATGTCGAGACCGCCAACACCGAGTCCCAGTGGAACTCCTTCCTCGCCCCCGACCAGCTGCGTCAGTACCCGTGGGCTGCCACCATCGGCAACCACGACGTCGGCGGCAAGGCCTACGAGCAGCACTTCACCACCCCGAACACCGACAACTCGGCCCCGCTGTACTCCAACGGCGACCCGGCTTCCAACACGTCCGGTGGGAACTACTGGTACGTCTACAAGGACGTGCTCTTCATCGACCTCAACAGCAACAGCTACGCCACCTCCCAGGGCGGCGGCGGTGACGCGGCGCACATCGACTACGTGACCGACGTCATCAACAAGCACGGCTCCGAGGCCAAGTGGAAGGTACTCGTCTACCACCACGCGATCTACTCGCCGGCCTCCCACGCCAAGGACAAGGACAACAAGGCGCGTCGTACCGACTTCCCGACCACCTTCTCCAAGCTCGGCGTCGACATGGTGCTGCAGGGCCACGACCACAGCTACTCCCGCAGTTACCTGATCAAGAACGGCGAGAAGGCGAACAAGGACGAGCAGCCCGGCGCCGCCGACGTGTACCCCGGTCCCGGCGGCGTCCTCTACGTGACGTCGAACTCCGCCTCGGGCTCGAAGTACTACGACATCACCAGCCCGGACAACAGCGGCACGAGCGGCGCCGGCAACGGTGCCGACCCCCTGAACCCGGAGAACTACTGGTACAACTCGGTTCAGAACCAGGAGCACGTCCGCACCTACGTCAAGGTCCAGGTGCGCAACGACAAGCTCGTCGTGGAGAACCTCCGCAGCGGCACCTGTGCGGCCCCGAACGCGGCGGTGGAGCTCGGTCAGGACTCCTGCAAGAACACCCCCTCCGGGCAGCCCGTCGGCTCGATCGTCGACAAGGTCACCGTGCACCCGTACCACGGCACGGGGCAGGAGCTCCAGGTCAACGTACCCAACGCCGCTCCGGGTGAGTTCGGCTGGACGATCGACGGCTACAACGGCCTGGTGGACCTCGGCACCGCGAAGGACCACAACGGCGACTACTTCGAGGCGACCGGCAAGATCAACCCGATCCTCGTGTCGGACAGCCGTCGTTCGCTCGCCCCGTGGTCGATCTCGGCCAACGTGAGTGACTTCAAGGACGCCGGCAAGACGTTCTCGGGCGCCTACCTCGGCTGGACGCCGCGCGTGCTCCAGGACGGCGCCGGTGCCAAGGCCAGCGGGTCGGTGGCGTCCGCCCACGACGACCACGGCCAGGGCCTGTCCGTTTCGCGCGGCCTCGGTTGGGCCGACCAGGGCCACCCCAAGGGCACGGCCAAGCTGGGCGCTGACCTGAATCTGAACATCCCGGGCAGCGTCGACAAGGGCGCCTACCGCGCCACCCTCACGGTCACTGCGCTGAGCAGCTGATCGGACTCGTTCCCATCGGCAGGGCAGGGCACCCTTCTGGTGCCTTGCCCCGCCTCTCGTTCCAGGAGACCCCCGAGATGCACGCGTCCGTAACGCGCCGGAAGACCACCGTCGCCGCCCTCGTCCGTATCGCCGTCGTGGTCCTGCTCGCCGCCTTCACGGTCGCTGTCCTGCCCGCCGGCCCCGCTCTGGCAGCGGACGGCGACGTCACCTGGACGGTCAAGACGGCCTCCAACAGCTACGGCGCCGACCGGTCCAGCTTCAGTCACGCGGTCAACCCCGGTGGACAGATCAAGGACGCCATGGTCGTCGCCAACCGCGGCAAGGTTCCGCTCAACCTCGCCGTCTACGCCGCCGACGGCTTCACGGCCGACACGGGCCGGCTCGACCTGCTCACCAAGGACAAGAAGTCCGTCGGAATCGGCGCCTGGGTCCACGCCGACCGCGACAGCGTCGCGATCCAGCCCGGTAAGTCCGTCGAGGTTCCCTTCACCGTTACCGTTCCGGACAACGCCACGCCCGGCGACCACGTGGGCGGCATCCTCACTTCCTTGACGCAGTCCGACGATGCCGAGGGCATCAACGTGGATCGACGCCTCGGTATCCGCGTCAAGCTGCGGATCAGCGGCGAACTCAAGCCGAGCCTCGCGATCGAGAACCTCCACGTGGACTACTCCGGCTCGGCCGACCCGTTCGCCAAGGGCGACGCCACCGTCACGTACACGATCCACAACACCGGCAACGCCATGCTGTCGGCCCAGCAGAGGGCGTCGGTCTCGGGCCCCTTCGGATGGCTGCGGACCGAAGCGGGCGAGATCGCCTCGCCGCCGGAGCTGCTGCCGGGTGAGAGCTGGAAGGTGACGGTGCCCGTGCACGGCGTCGCCCCCGGAGTCAGCCTGGCCGCAACCGCTACCCTGACCCCCCTGCTCACCGACGCGTCGGGCTCCACCACCTCGCTCAAGCCGGTCCAGGCCACGACACACGGCTGGGCGGTCCCGTGGACGCTGTTGCTGCTGGTCGTCGTACTGATCGCGGTCATCGCCGGGGCGCTGGTTCTCGCACGCCGCAGCCGCGTACAGCGCAAGCTGGCTGAGGACGCCCGCGTACGGGACGCCGTCGAACAGGCGCTCTCCGACCAGAAGACGCAGGAGAACTGACTGCCCGCGTACGTCGACGAGTCCGCCGCGACCGTTGCCGAGCGCCACGCTGATCGACCGTGGAAGGTTCGATCATCACGGGCATTGACTCCCACGGCCGGATCTTCTCGGTCCGCATCGCCGCCCAGCAGCGGTTGGCGGTCTGCCTTTTCTGGGGACTGCGCGTGAGCCCGTTGTCGTCACCCGGACGACGACGCGGTGACCGGGTGGGCGCTGACGGGGGAGGCCGACGGCTCCGCCTACGGCCTTCCGGAACTGCTCGGCGACGGGAGCAGCGTGGTGGCCCGCATGGGCCGGGGCGGAGAAAGTCTGCGCGTCATGGAGGCGGAAGACGAGGAGCGAATCCTCGCCGAAGTGACCAGCGATGCCGAAACACCGCCGTTCCGTACGCTTCCTGTAGGCGGAGGATCCCAGGGAGCGGCGGTGCCGGACAGGTCGTAGGGGAACCGCCGGGGCTCGCCGATGGGGTTGCCATGTGGGTCGAGGTGGCAGGCGGCGAAGTGGTCGGCGCCGGTGTCGACGCCGACCACGCCCCGGGCGCGGGCCTTCTCCAGCGGGATGGTCCGGACGGCGGGGCGTTGCCAGGACGCGGTGAGGTACCAGCGGTTGCGGTCGGTGTGACAGGTGTCACCGCCGCGTCCTCAGCCCTTCTGCCGGCCCGCCTCCACACAGCGGCGCAGGTCTGCCGCGCCGATCCCGTCGAGGCTGTCCGCGAAGGTCCGTCGCGGCGAGGGAGGCACGGGGAGCAGAGACGGCACCACGAGGAGTGGGCAGCCCGCCGCCTCGGCCGACGCGGCGCCGTCCGGTGAGTCCTCGACGGCGACACAGGCCGCCGGGGCCGCCCCGAAGCGCTCCGCCGCCGCCCGGTAAGGGGCGGGATGGGGTTTGGTGCGTACGGTGTCGTCGGCCGAGAGGGTGAACGCGAACGGCACGTGTGCCAGCGCCCCCCGGGTCACCGAGTCGACCACCGTTCGCGGGGAAGCACTCACCAGGGCGAACGGAACGCCCTCGTGCTCCAGTTCCGACAGCAGCCGCTGGACGCCGGGGCGCAGGGGTGCACCCGCGTCGACCCGGCGGAAGAACGCGTCACCGAGCGCCGTCGCGACCCGTTCTGTGTCGTCCCTGCCCGTGATCCGTGCCAGGTGTGCCGCGGTGTCCTCGACGGCCCGGCCGACGACCTCGGGAGCGTCGGCGTCGGTGAGGTCGTGGCCGAGTCCGGCCGCCACGTCCCGGGTCACCTGCCACCACAGTTCCTCGGTGTCCACCAGGGTGCCGTCCATGTCGAACAGTACGGCGGCCAGGGCGCTCACGCCGGCCTCCGCGGGGCGACGAGGACGGGCCGCGGGCTGAGGTCGATGACCGCGCGGGCGCCGGGAACCAGTTCGCCCGCGTCCCGCGAGGGCAGATCGGCCTTGACGGTGCCCCCTCCGGGGAGACCGAGGTGGACCCGGGTGACGGCGCCGAGGAACGAGGTGGAGACGACCGTGACCGTGCCCTCGGCGTCCGCCGTGACCGTCACGTTCTCCGGCCGCACCAGCACGTCCACCTCACGCCCGGCGGGGACCTCCCCGTCGACCGGAAGCCTGCGCCCGGCGACCTCGACCATGTCCCCGCCCGTCAGACGGCCCGGCAGCCGGTTCATCGTGCCGACGAACTCGGCGACGAACGCGGTGGCGGGCCGTTCGTACAGTTCGGCCGGTGGAGCGCACTGTTCCAGTCGGCCGGCGTCGAGCACGGCGACCCGGTCGGCCATGGACAGGGCCTCTTCCTGGTCGTGGGTGACGAAGACGGTGGTGATGCCCAGGGAGAGCTGGAGCCGCCTGATCTCCTCGCGCAGGCTCAGCCGCACCTTCGCGTCGAGGGCGGAGAGCGGTTCGTCCAGCAGCAGCACACGCGGCTGCAGGGCCAGCGCCCGGGCGAGGGCGACGCGTTGCTGCTGGCCGCCGGAGAGCTGGTGCGGGTAGCGGGCGCCATGCTGGGGCAGTCCGACGAGTTCGAGGAGTTCGGCCGCGCGCGCCTGCCGCCGGGCGGCCGGGACCTTGCGTACCCGCATGCCGAAGGCGACGTTGTCGCGGACGGTGAGGTTGGGGAAGAGGCTGTACGACTGGAAGACCATGCCCGCGTCGCGGCGGTTGGCCGGCACGCCGGTGATGTCCTGACCGTCGAGGAGGACTTCGCCGGAGTCGGGCCGCTCGAAACCGGCGACCATCCGTAGCGCGGTGGTCTTTCCGCAGCCCGAGGGGCCGAGGAGGGCGATCAGCTCACCGGGCTCGACGGTCAGGTCGAGTCCGTCGAGCGCGACGGTCGAGCCGAAAGTCCTTCGCAGGGAACGGAATTCGACCCGTGCTCCGGTGGTGGCGGGCGGCTGGGACCGCTCCGCGGTTGCTGAGGACATGGGTCAGGACTCCTTACGCGAGGGCGCCGAATCGGATGCCGTCGTTCCCGTGCGGGAGAGGACGAGCAGCAGCGCCCAGGTGATGACGAGGCTGAGGATCGAGACGGCCACCGACATCCGGGCCTGGGCTCCGGAGATCGAGACGATCCACACCGCGAAGGGCTCGAAGCCGAGCAGCGAGGCGATGGTGAACTCGCCCAGGACCAGGGCCAGGGTGAGGAACGCCGCCGAGGCGATCGATGTCCGCAGGTTCGGCAGCAGGACACGGACGACGGTGTACGTCCACGACGCGCCGCAGCTGCGCGCGGCCTCCACCAGCGTCGGCACGTCGACGGCCCGCAGTCCCGCGTCCAGCGAGCGGTGGACGAAGGGAAGGGCCAGGACGGTGTAGGCCAGTACCAGGACGACGGGGAAGGACTCGTTCTGCACGGCGATGAAGGTCTGGTAGAGCGGGGTTCGGGACAGGTGCTCCGGTCCCCAGCGCAGCACCGTGCTGATGCCGGTGACGAGGGCGATCGGCGGTACGACCAGCGGCAGCATGCACACCACCTCGATCACCGGGCGCAGTCGGGGCGAGCCGAGCCGTACGGCGAGCAGGGCGGGCACGGTCAGCAGCAGTGACAGCACGATGGTGGCGGCGGCCAGCGACAGCGAGAGCAGCAGGCTCCCGGTGAAGCCGTCGGCGGCGAGCAGTTCCGTGTACGCGTCGAAGGAGACGCCCCGGCCCGGTACATGCACGGTGAAGACGAACGAGGCGAGGACGGGAACGAGGAAGTACGCGCCTGCCAGGGCGAGGACGAGCCCGCGCCAGATCCGTGGCCGCCGGCGGGCGGCCCGGGGCCGGGTGCGGGGCACCGGGCCGTGCGCCTCGAACGCGGCACTGTCCGGGACGGTCCGGGTCATCGCAGCCATCGGGCGCTCCGTCGTTGGAGGGGCAGGTAGAGGGCCATGACCAGGCCGGCGATCAGGATCATGTCGAGGCCGAGGGCGAGTGCCACGTTCTCCTGGCCGACCAGGACATTTCCGGAGAGCGCATCTGCGATCTTCAGGGTGACCAGGGGCACCGAGCCGCCGACCAGCGCGGCGGCCGTGGCATGCGCGGCGAAGGCGGTACCGAAGAGGAGAACGAAGCCGCCGAGCAGCGACGGCGCGAGCACGGGCAGGCCGACGTGGCGCCAGAACTGCCACGGGGTGGCCCCCGCGTTCTGGGCCGCCTCCCGCCACTGGGGGCGCAGCCCGTCCAGCGCCGGGACGATGACCAGGACCATGAGCGGGATCAGGAAGTAGAGGTAGACGACGGTCAGGCCGGTGAAGGAGTAGAGATCCCAGCCCAGGCCGCCGAGGTCGGCGAGCTGGGTGACCACACCGGAGATGCCGAGCGTCGCGATGAACGCGAACGCCAGGGGGACACCGCCGAAGTTGGCGAGCACTCCGGACGCGGTCAGCGCCGCGTCGCGCAGCGCCTGCGAGCGGGAGGTGACGACCGCCTGCGCGATCAGGACCCCCAGCACCCCGCCGATGAGCGCGGTGAGGGCGGAGAGCTCGACGCTGCCGATCAGCGAACCGAGGTACGGGCCCTGCAGGGATCGCGCCAGGTGTTCGCCGGTGAGGGAGGTGGCACCCGAGCCGGGGTCCGTGCGGGTGACCGCGCCGAACAGGAGGGCGGCCAGCGGAACTCCGAAGCACAGGCCGGTGAAGACGAGGAGCGGGAGGGCGGCGAGCCAGGTGCGCGGGCCGCGCCGCCGGCGGCGGGTGCCGCCGGCGGTTCGCGTCCCTGGGCGGGGGGTGGGGGAGGCGGACATCAGGAGAGGGCCTTGTCCCACTTCTCGGCGAGGGTGGCCTTCGCCTTGTCGAGTTCGGCGGAGGCAGGGAAGGCCGGGGTGCCGGAGACCTCGGGGAGCTTGGCGACGAAGCCCTTGTCGGCGGTGCCGTCCTCGGTCATCGTGGGCAGCAGAACCGGGCGGGCGTAGCCCTTGAGCCACAGATTCTGGCCCTCGGTGCTGTAGAGGAACTCCATCCACAGGCGGGCGGCCGCCGGGTGCGGGGCCTGCTTGTTGATGGCCTGGGAGTAGTACTGGGCGTAGACGCCGTCACTGGGGACGGCCACCTTCCAGTCGACACCCTTGCTCTTGAACTGGTCGGCGTATCCGGCGTTCAGGTAGTCCCAGTCGATGGAGATGGGCGTCTCACCCTTCTCCACGGTGGCCGGGGTGGACTCGACGGGGATGAAGTTCCCGCTCTTCTTCAGCTTCCCGAAGAAGTCGATGCCCGGCTGGATGTCGGCGAAGGAGCCCTTGTTGGCGAGCGACGCGGCGTAGACGCCGCCGAAGGCCGAGCCCGACTTGGTCGGGTTGCCGTTCAGGGCCACCTTGCCCTTGTACTCGGGCTTGAGCAGGTCGGCGAAGGTCTGCGGGCAGACCTTGATGCGCTTGGCGTCGCAGCCGATGGATACGTAGCCGCCGTAGTCGTTGTACCAGCGGCCGTCCGCGTCCTTCTGGCTGTCCGGGATCTTGTCCCACGGCTCCACCTTGTACGGGGCGAACAGGCCCTCCTCGGCGCCGCTGCGGGCGAAGGCGATGCCGAGGTCGAGGACGTCGGGGGCGCGGTCCTGGCCCTTGCGGGACTTCACCGCGGCGATCTCGTCGGCGCTGGCGGCGTCCGGGTTCTCGACCTTGATCTTGACCTTGTACTTGGCCTCGAATGCCTTGATGAGCTCGCCGTAGTTCGCCCAGTCCGAGGGCAGCGCGATCGCGTTGAGCCGGCCCTCCTCCTCGGCTGCCGCGACGAGGGCCTTCATCCCTCCGAAAGCGGCGGCGGACTCGGCGGTCTTCGCGCCCCCCTTGTGCCCGGCGGCATCGGCTGGGGCGTCGGGTGCCGCCCCGCAGGCGGCGGTGAGGGTGGTGAGCACGGCGGCGCCGAGCAGGACGGCGGCACGACGACCGGAAGGTCTGGGCACGGGAGTCTCCTGAAACGAGATGGGCAACTTGTTTGAACAAGTGACTTCTAGTTCGCCCGTGCGGACCGACGTGAAGATGAACGGGGCGTGGCCGGTCGGGGAGCGCCGCACGAAGACCTGACGCTCATGAAGTCCAGGTGAACGCAGTAAAATTGGGGCCTCCGGGAGGGGAACGCGTTTGCGCGGGGGCCCGGCTGGAGTGAGCGTCCGACCGGCACTCTGTATGACCTGCTGCGCACAAGAGCGGACGGAGAGGTTGGCACGTGGGAACGGCACGCTATCTGGAGATCGCAGACGCCGTGCGGCGGGCGATACTCGAAGGCGACTACGCCGTAGGAGCCCAACTCCCTTCGGAGAGCGAGCTGGTGGCCCGCTGGTCGGCATCTCGCGGTACGGTCCGCCAGGCCGTCGCACTCCTGATGTCGGAAGGGCTGATCGGTTCCCGCCAGGGAGCCCGCCGCATCGTGCTGCGTCAGGAACGACGCCACAGCTTTGCCGAGCTGAACAGCTTCGCTCAGTGGGCCCGGAGCATGGGGCTGAAGGTCACCAGTCGGATCCTGGTGCGGACGAGGCGGGAGGCCACCCCCGAGGAGGCCCATCGCCTTGCCCTGCCCGAGGGCACCGAGATCCTCCACGTCCTGCGCCTGCGCTCCCTGGAAGGAGAGCCGGCCATGGTGGAGCGGACCGCCTATGCGGACTGGGCCACACCGGCGGTCGAGGCGCTGCCCGAGGACTGTGTGTCGATCACGGACAGCATCGCCCGGAACGCGGGCATCGTCGCCCAGCACGGCGAGCACCTCATCGATGCCGTGGCCGCAGGCACCGAGGACGCCGGTCTGTTGCGCGTACGTCGCGGTAGCCCGCTGCTGCGCCAGCGCCATGTCACCTGCGACCAGTCGGGACAAGCCATCGAGTGGACCGACGACCGCTACCGCGCCGGCAGCGTCGCGTTCAGTGTCAGCAATTCCGCCACCGCGGCGCCACTGGAACGCCACCGGGGGCCGACGCCCGCCTGACGCATCGGCATCGGCCGGCATGCGTTCCGGCAGGTGGGCGTACCGAAATGCCGACCGCCGCATGGACGCGTAGCGTGACTACCAGCTACGGACGGTTGCTGTGGGACGGGTGGTCAGGAGGTTGCACGCCGACAGGCCCGGAGCACGAATCCGGCTGACCGCTCCGGCCGGGGCGGTGACACCCTCCCGGTCTGCTCCCCCCATGACCCGCGGAGGTCGGACGTGAAGCTCGGCTTGCACTACTGGAACTACTCGACACCGGCCGACCCCGCCCTCATCGCGCCGACACTCGCGGAGTCGGTACGCGTCGCCGACCAGGGGGGAATCTCGTCGTTCACCGTGATGGACCACTACTTCCAGATGGAGACCGGGCAGACCGTCGCCGACGAGCCCATGCTGGAGGGGTACACCACGCTCGGCTACGTCGCGGCGGTGAGCGAGCGCATGACGCTCGGCCTGATGGTCACGGGGGTGATGTACCGGCATCCCGGACTGCTGGCGAAGATCGTCACCAGCCTCGATGTGCTGTCGGGCGGCAGGGCCAGGCTGGGCATCGGCGCCTCCTGGTACGAGCGGGAGCAGTACGGGCTCGGAGTGCCGGTGGTTCCGGTCGCCGAGCGCTTCGAGCGGCTGGAGGAGACGATCCTGATCTGCCTGCAGATGTGGAGCGACGACAACGGCCCCTTCCACGGCCGTCATTACCAGCTCGCCGAAACGCTGTGCGTGCCCGAGCCGATCGGCGAGCGCCCGTCGATCATGATCGGCGGCGGGGGCGAGCGGAAGACGCTGCTCCTGGTCGCCCGGTACGCGGACGCCTGCAATCTGTTCGCCACCGGCCAGGAGGAAGTGGCCCACAAACTCGATGTGCTGCGCGCCCACTGCGCCGCGGAGGACCGGGACTACGACGCCATTACGAAGACCGTGATGTACAACGGCCCGGTGCTGGACCGGCCGGATGTGTTCCTCGCCGACGCGGAGGCGTACGCGAGCCTGGGCATCAGCGAGATCCAGGTGCTGCCGGACCGGCACCCGGTCAGCTTCACCCACCAGGTCGCCGAGCACCTCGCACCCGCGATCGCCGGGATCGGTTAGCCGAACGCCGCGCGACGTGGGTTCGATCGCGACCCGCCGCCGAGGCAGGGCGGTCAGCGGCAGCGGCCCGGACCGGCGCTGCTCAAGGCGGACGTGACCTAGGTCCCGGTGGTGCCGTCGACGATCTCCCGGATCATGTCGAGGTGGCCGTTGTGCCGGGCGGACTCCTCGATCAGATGCAGGACGATCCAGCGCAGATCCGGGTAACGGCCGTCCCTGTGCGGGCGTTTGGCCGGCGTGTCCAGGTCGTGGGAGGCGACCAGTTCGCGGTAGCGGGTGGTCCGTGCCTCGTACTGCGACAGCACATCGGCGAGCGGCATGTCCACCGCGATGCGCATCTCGCGGTCGGGGTCCTCGTCCGTCCAGGGGCCTTCGTCCTCGCCGCCGAGGAAGACCACCTCGAACCAGAAGTACTCGACCCAGCTGAGGTGGTTGATCAGCCCGGCGATCGTCATCAGCGGGGAGCCGGACAGAGGAGCCCGGCGGGCATCGTCCGGCGAGACGCCCTCGCACTTCGCGCGTGCGGTGTCGCGTACGTAGTCGAGGAAGGTGGCCAACTGGGTGCGCTCGTCCCATGCGGGAGGCGAATCGGTGCGTGTCATCGCCGTACACCATGGGCGATTCACCGGCCGTCGTCCATCGGATATTCCAAGGGCGACGGACACCGGCCGGTGACCTCGACGCGGTCGGGCAGGGGGACCTGAGTCCCCCTGGAAACGGGGGGCAGGCCCAATGCTCCCGGGGCCGTCGCACGACAGACTGCCCTGTGCCGGACCAAGAGGCCACTCGCAGGAGGCAGCAGTCATGACCGCACCAGCACCGCCCAGACCCTGGCAGCCGCCACTGCGGGGACTCGCCCTGGTGGCGCAGAAGGTGCCACAGCTCGCACTCTTCGTCCTGATGGTGATCTCCCTCGTGTACCTCGGGCTCGGCGTGGGTGTGCTGCTCCTGCCACTCGTCGTGGCGGGTGTACGGAAGCTGGCGAACCGGTCGCGGCGCCTCGCGCACACCTGGTCCGGGGTCAGGATCTCCGAGCCGTACCTTCCGCTGCCTGCCCGCGAGCCGGGATTCGCCGGCCGGTGGCACCGGTGCCGGCACCTGCTCTCCGACCCGGCAACCTGGCGGGACATGCTGTGGACGATCGGCGACCCCGTCGTCGGCACCGTGCTCGCGCTGCTGCCCGCGGCGCTGCTGGTCTACGGGCTGGAGGGCCTGGTCCTCCCGTTCGTCTGGGACGACCTCGTGTCGGCCGGTTACGACGACCGCTACGCCGGTCTGATCCGGGTGAGCGGCGAGCGGGGCACAGGCACCTGGCTGATGCCCCTGGCGGGCATCGGGTTCATCGGCCTCGGCCTCTGGGCCGGACCCCGGCTCCTCACCGCCCACGCCCGGTTCACCCGCAAGCTGCTCGGTCCGCGCCCCGGGGATGAACTCGCGGCCCGCGTCGGGCATTTGACTTGGACGCGCGGGGCGGTCGTGGACAGCCAGGCGGCGGAGCTGCGTCGCATCGAACGCGATCTGCACGACGGGGCGCAGGCCCGGCTGGTCGCCATGGGCATGAACCTCGACGCCGTCGAGCAACTCCTGGACACCGACCCCGAAGCCGCGCGGGCCCTGTTGGCGGAGAGCCGGGACTCGTCCTCGAAGGCGCTCGGCGAACTCCGCGACCTCGTCAGGGGGATTCACCCACCGGTCCTCTCCGACCGGGGACTGGGCGACGCCGTACGCGCGCTGGCCCTGGACAGCCCCCTCCCGGTCGACGTCGTCGTCGATCTGCCGGGGCGGCTGGACGCACCGGTCGAGTCCGCCGCGTACTTCGCTGTCGGTGAACTACTGACGAACACGGCGAAGCACGCCCGTGCCGGACGCGTCTGGATCGACATCCGGCACGACGACGACGCGTTGCGCATCAGCTTGAGCGACGACGGGATCGGCGGTGCGAACGCGTCGGCGGGGACCGGGCTGCGCGGAATCGTGAGCCGCATCGCCGCATTCGACGGCATACTTGCCGTGAACAGCCCCCGGGGCGGACCGACGATGGCGACCATGGAGATCCCGTGCGCATTGTTCTCGCCGAAGATCTCTTCCTCCTGAGGGAAGGTCTGGTCCGCCTCCTGGCGGCCCACGGATTCGAGATCGCCGCCGCCGTCGACAACGGCCCCGCACTCCTGGACGCGCTCATCGAGCACCGGCCCGACGTGGCGCTCGTGGACGTACGCCTCCCCCCGACCTTCACCGACGAGGGGCTGCGCGCCGCCATCGAGGCACGGACCAGGATCCCCGGACTTCCGGTGCTGGTGCTCTCGCAGTACGTGGAGCAGCTCTACGCCCGCGAACTTCTGGCGGACGGCTCCGGCGGGGTCGGCTACCTGCTCAAGGACCGGGTCTTCGACAGCCGGCAGTTCATCGACTGTGTGCGCCGGGTGGCCGCCGGAGGCAGTGCGATGGACCCGGACGTGGTGGCGAAACTCCTGGCGGGCAACGCGAGCGACGAACCGCTGGCCCGGCTCACCGCACGCGAGCGCGAGGTGCTGTCGCTGGTGGCGGAGGGCCGCTCCAACGCCGCCGTCGCGGGACGGCTCGGCGTCAGCGAGAAGGCCGTCACCAAGCACACGTCGAACGTCTTCGCGAAACTCGGCCTGGCACCCTCCGACGACGACAACCGCCGCGTTCTCGCCGTCCTCGCGTATCTGAATTCCTGAACTTCGCAGCCGTACAGGCGCCGTACAGCCATCACGGGCGTGCCGCGTCCGATGAGGCATGACCTCATTCGGGGGAGAGGCACGGTTCCGTCCTGCCTGCGACGGTGCGGAGGCGGCGCCCGCCGAGCACACGGCGCCCCGACTCGCAGCCCCCACATCCGATCCTGGACCAGGAGCCCCCATGTCAAGACCGCGCAGCTGGGCCGACCGGCTCGTGACCTCACCGGCCGGAAGGAAGGGAAAGTGGCTGACGCTGATCGCATGGCTGATCATCGTCGCCGTGTCGGTGCCGCTCGCCGGACAGCTGTCCGGCATCGAGCAGGACGAACCCACCGTCGAGCTGCCCCGCGGGGCCGAGTCCACCGAAGTGGCAGGCCTCGCCGACCGGTTCGCCGACGGCAGGATCTCGCTCGGCGTCGTTGTCTACGCCCGCGCCGAGGGGCTCACCGCCGAGGACAGGGCGAAGGTCGCCGCCGACATCGAGGTGTTCGCCGCGCTGGCGGCCGGACCGGTCGGACCGGCGAGGCCCTCCGCCGACGGCAAGGCGCTCACCGCGCTGGTACCCCTCGACAAGGAGGACAGCGCCGCGCTCTCGGACAACGCCAAGAAGGTGCGGGACCGGGCCACGGCCGACCGGCCCGACGGCCTCGATGCGAGGCTCACCGGCCCGGCGGGCAACTCGCTGGACGCCACCGACGCCCGTGAGTCGACCGGCCGCGCGCTGACCGTCATCACGGTCCTCGTCGTCGCCGGGCTCCTGCTGATCACGTACCGCAGCGCGATCCTGTGGCTGCTGCCCCTCCTCGTCGTGGGCGTCGCCTTCCTCACCACCCAGGCCGTCTCGTACCTCCTCGCCAAGGGCTTCGGCCTGACGGCCGGCGGCGGGAACGAGATCGTGGTGACGGCCCTGCTGTTCGGTGTGGGCACCGACTACGCGATGCTGCTGCTGGCCCGCTACCGGGAGGAGTTGCGGGTCCACGACGACCGCCACCTGGCGGCGCGGACCGCGCTGTGCCGGGCCGTACCGGCCATCGCCGCGTCCGCCGCGACCGTCAGCATCGGTCTGCTCTGCCTCACCCGGGCGGACGTCGGCTTCAACCACACGCTCGGCCCGGCCGGCGCCATCGCCATCGTCTGCGGACTCGCCGCGATGACCACACTCTTCCCGGCCGTGCTGGTGCTGCTCGGGCGCTGGGTGTTCTGGCCCCGCGTGCCGCGCGCCGGGACGGCCGTGAAGAACGCCGGCCATCACCTGTGGGACCGGATCGGCGGCCGGATCTCCCGGCGCCCCCGCCTCGTGTGGATCGGCTCCGCGCTCGTCCTCACCGTCCTCGCGCTCGGCTCGCTCGGCCTGAAGACCGGACTCGACGACGAACACCTCGTGGTCGGCAGGCCGGGCTCGATCGCCGGCCAGGACCTCCTTGCCGCCCACTACCCGGCCGGACAGAGCCGGCCCGCCGAGGTCATCAGCAAGGCCGGCGCCGCCCCCACGATCGCCGCCGCGCTCAAGGGCATCGACGGGGTCACCGAGGTCGCCCCGGCGGAGGCGGCGATGGTCCCGGACGGCGGAGGCAGTGGTGTCCGGTGCCCGTGACCGGCAGGCCCCACTCATTGGGGCCCGCCCCTGGGTCCGTGGGCCCACGCCGGGGCAAGCCGGGCTCATTACGCTCGTATGCGACCCAACTGTGAGCCCACCCGGCCCGCGCCCGTCACGGGCGCCCGTCCGGCGCGCCCATACGCACGTTGATCTGCACCTCCGTCTGAATCCGTTCCCTGGGGTGATGTATCGATGAGTGACGGTTTCTTCTACTCCTACCACCTCGGCTGGAGCCGCCCGGATGCCGAGTCGCTCTTCGGCGACCTCGACGCGGCGGGACTGCGGCTCCGCCACCCCGTCACGAGGCGGGTCACACTCCTCGGCCCGGGGCCGGACCCATGGGGCACTCCTTCGTGGGTGACCAGGGAACAGCTTGTACTCCTGGCCGGCCTGCAACGGCTCGACAGGGTCGACTTCGTCCTGTGGATGAACAGCGGAACCGACGTTCCCGCGCGCATCCGACGGATGGGGGACGGAGTCGTCGCGCTCGAATTCGGCTTCGGGCGTCTGACACGGGACGAGCAGGAGGTGGCCGCGCGGGCGATCAGAGAGGCGATAGGAAGGGCCTCCGTGCTCTGCATCGGCTTCGTGGTCGACCGGGAGGGCGCTTCGGCGGCGACCGACTGGAGCGGCGTCGTCATCAACGGGACCACGTACTTCGACAGTTGGCCGGACACCCTCGCCGTGCGGCATGAAATCGCGGCGATGCAGCCCCAGTTGGCGGGAGTGGCCTCGTACGACCAGTCGCCGTGGATGCTGTTCGGGAGCGAGGTCCCCAGCCGGTAGCCGGAGTCGTCTCCACTTGCCCGCAACCGCAACTCCCGTCGGTATGGCCAACTTTGAGCCTTGCATTGGGCCCTGAGGCCCATGCCCGATGGGTGTCGATGTGGTCGGATGCGTGGAGTGGCTGAACTGTGGCTGCACACCGACAAGCTGGGGGACTCGTCGTGTCTGGCATGGGCGGATTTGCGATTTCGGGTGGCGCCGGTGGGGGTGCCGCCGTGGTCCAGCAGGGCAGGCAGCCGCTGCCGCGCCCGTTGCAGGCGGTGCTGATCCTCGTCCGGATCCTCTTCGCCGCAGCGGTTTTGGGCGGCGCGGGTGTGCTGACGGTGGCGTCGGCGGTCAACGAGGTCGACGGCCGGCTGTTCGGGCTGCTGCTGTACGCGGCGCTCCCGAGCGTGACCGCGTTCGTGCTCTCGCTGTACCTGCGGACCGGCGGCATCTGGATCTGGCGCGGACTCCTGGCCGTACATGTCTGGCTCGTCCTCGGCGCGCTGGCGACCCTCGGCGGTGACGGCGGCGGGCGGGGCGTCACACAGCTGGTGATGCCCGTCACCGTGGTCGTCCTGCTGTTCCGGCCGAGCTCGCGCGAATGGTTCGACCTTCCCCTCGAACAGCGGTTGCCGCACCGGCGGTTCAGCATCGCGCGGATGATCAGGTGGCGCCGCGACGACGACGGTCAGACCGCGATGGAATACCTGGGCATGGTCCTGGTGGTCGTGGCCCTCATCGGCGGGCTCGTCGCCACGGGCATCGGCGCCCAGCTGACCGGTGAGATGCAGAACGCGATCTGCAAGCTCACCGGGAGCGCGTGCCCCGCGCCCGGGGGCGATGTGGTGGCCGGGAACGAGGGGCACGACGGGGGCGCGACGTCCGGGAGCACGACGGCCGGAGGCGCGGATTCCGGCGGGTCCGGCTCGGCTTCCGGCGGTACGGACTCGGGTGGCACGGCGGCTTCCGGCGGTACGGACTCGGGCGGGTCGGTCGTCGGTGGCGGCACGGACTCCGGAGGGTCGGACTCCGGAGGGTCGGACTCCGGCGGCTCCGGCACCGCGGGGTCCGGTTCCGGCGGCTCGGGCGCGGCCGGCGCCTCCGGCGGGAGCGACACCGCCATCAAGGCCGACGAGGGCGGCGACGACGTGGACAGCTCCGGTGAGCCGGACGGCGGCGACGTCCCGGACGACGGCGGCAACGGCGGCGACGAGAAGCCCGGTGAGAGCTGCACCTCCGGCGTCGGCGCGTTCTTCTCCTGCGCCGCCCATCAGACCGGCGGCTTCTTCAAGGGCCTGGTCGGCGACGGCCTGTGGGGCGACATCACCGGCACCTTCGACACGATCGCCCACCCCATCAAGGCGTGGAACGGCCTGATGGACTACGGCAAGAGCCTCGGCGACAAGTGGAGCCAGGACTCCAAGGGCGCCGGGGACAAGTGGTCCAAGGGCGACTACCTCGGTGCGGTCTGGGACTGGACCAAGGCGTCCGGTGGCACCGGGTTGAAGGTCCTGGACGACATGTTCATCGGCGACGACGTCCGTGACATGTGGAAGAAGGGCAACGAGGGCCAGGCGATCGGCACCGGCCTCTGGAACATCGGCTCGCTCTTCATCCCGGGCTACGGCGAGGCCAAGCTCGTCGGCAAGTTCGGAAAGCTGGGCAAGCTCGGGAAACTCGGCGAAGTCGCGGAGAAGGCATCGGAGGCCGCGGCCAAGGCGAAGAAGGCCGCCAAGGCGGGCGATGTCGGGGCCGCCGAGAAGGCCGCGAAGGAAGCGCAGCAGCACGCCGACGACGCCGCCGAGAAGGCCGGCCTCAAGGGCTGCACCGTCGGCATGGGCGGCCGTGTGCGGGTCCCGTACGGCAGCGGTGCGGGCATGGGGCTGTCCGGCTCGGGCACCGGTGTCCTGGCCGCGACCCGCACGTCCGTGCCCGTCGGGTTCCTCGCCGGAAAGTGCGACGAGGTGGACCCGGAGAAGAAGGCGGCCGCCGACGAGGCCCAGAAGCAGGCCGACGAGGCGAAGAAGGCGGCCGACGCGGCCAAGCGCCGGAAGGCCCTGGAAGCCGCCCAGAACCAGCCGAAGCCGGCCTGGTACAAGGACCTCAAGGACCCGCCGGCCGGGGCCAAGGACGGCGGCGCGGGCAACTGGCAGGAGATCAAGCCGGGCGTGTGGAACTACCCGACCGAGATGGGCGCCCGCTATCAGGAGCAGATCTCCAAGGTGGGCCGCGGCAAGGAGTACCGGGTTCCGCTGGACAAACTCACCGGCAAGCCGGTCGACTTCGACGGCTGGGACGCCTCGCGGGGCACCTATCTGGAGGCGAAGTACGGGTACAAGGGCAAGGACTACTACAACGCCGACACCGGGACGCTCACATCGAAGGTCGCCGACCGGTGGGCGGACCAGGCGCGCCGGCAGGTCGACGCGGCACGCGGCAAGCCGGTCGAGTGGCACCTGTCCGACCCGGACGTCGTCGAGGCGGCGCGAGAGATGTTCGAGGACCGGGGCATCCCGGTTAAGGTGATCCACACCCCGGGGGACGTGACCGGCTGACCGCCGGACGGGGTGTGGAACCGCAGACCGGAGCCCGAGGAGAACGTGTCGTGCTGAACGTCGTAGTCAACGGTTTCTGGGGCCTCCGCGGGGAATCGGTGCCGGGCATCGCCGAGCGCTGGTCCGGCACGCTCACCGCGCTCAAGGACATCGACGGCCCGACGTTCGACGTATGGCACGAGGCCGGTGACGACCTCCCGTCCGATCCCGTGCTGGAGCCCTCGGTCCCCGCACTGACGGAGTACATCGAGCGGAAGAACACGGGCCCCGACCTCGACGTGGTGGGCTGCACGACGTCGCTGTGGGCGCAGAACCCCGCTGCGGCGCGGGTGTCCATGGCCCTTCACGCGGGCAGTACCTCGCACTACGCGGTGAACTCCGTCTCGCTCGCCTTCCGGTCGCGCGAGGTGGACGAAACCGCGGAGGTGATCCGGCGCGCTCCGGAGATCCTGCGTCTCCTGGCGGAGAACTGGGAGATCGACGCCGGGCAGGTGTACGACAGGCCCCAGTACCGGGCGGTGGCCGAGCGGTTCGACCTGGCGAACAGTGACCCCCGCTGCGGCCGGGCGGTCTTCCTCTCCGCCGGCCGTGCCGCCCTCGCACCCGAGGGGCTGCCCGGAACGTACGTCCGCACCGCACACGGTGGACTGGTCATCGACCTCACCCGTGGCGGTACGGAGTCCCCGGCCATCGAGACGGTCATCGAGGCGAACACGCGGCTGCGGGAGGCCGGGGCGCTGGAGAAGCTCCCGGTGCCGTTCGACCGGGCCACGTTCTGACACCCGCGCGCCCGTGAGCGGCGGGTCTCAGAGCCACCCGCGCATCGCCGCACATCCCAGCAGCAGTCCCACCGCGAACACCCCGAGCACGACCGCGAACACCGCGGGCATCACCACCGGCCCCCACGCCCCCCGCCCCGCCACCGTGGCGCTCCCCGAGGGGTCTGCCGGGTCGTAGCTGACGCGGACCGGCGCCCCGATCTCGAAGCCGAAGGGGCCCGGGGCATGGTCGGTGAACTCGATGTCGCGGCCGTCCCGGGTGCGGAACGCGAAGACGTACTCCGTGGCGTAGCTCCGCTCCATGCCCGGACCCCGGTCGACGGTCCGGCGGTCCGCGCACCGGCCCTCGGCGTGTTCGCCGTGCCGGACCAGCCGCAGCACCCGGTTCAGACGCAGCGCCGACCGGATGGCGAACGCGCCGAGGAGGAGTCCGAACAGAAGCAGGAACGTGGCCGTGCCGCCGGGCAGGATCTGCATGAACGAGCGCCCCTGATCCGCTACTTGACCGTGATCGAATCGACGAACGCGTCGAGGTCCTGTCGGCTCAGCGAGCCCTTCACCGCGTTGATCCGGACCGCGAACGGCACATGCTTCGAATCGACGCCCGCCACCACGACACCCGTCATCGGGGTGCCCGGAGCCGGGGTCCGGTCCTTGCCGCTCGATGTGAACTCGTAGTCGATCCTGCGCGCCTCGCGGGCGCTCTCCGCGCCCGCGAGCCGCACGTCCGAGGTGTCCTTGCGGGTCGCCCCGAGACCGATACCGGCACCCGCTGCCGCCGCCGCCTCACCGGCGTCGTCCACGCCCGTGGCGAAGTCGAGCTGCACGGAGACCATGCCGGTGCGCAGCCCGCCCTCGTCCTTGAGCGCGACGGCGGCGTTGGCCTTGGCGCGGTCGGTCGCGGGCTGTTCCTTGTAGCCCTTGTTCTCGGGGTAGCCGACGGAGAGGCTCTTGGTGTCGAGCTTTCCCCAGCCCTCCGGGAGCGCGGCGGCGTCGCCGCCGCAGCCGGTGAGCAGGGTGAGGCCGATGGCGGCGGCAGCAGCTGCGCCGATTGCCTGGGACATCTTCATCGTCGTCGTCATCGCCTATCGCCTCTTCGTCGTGCGTGGTTGGTGCTGTGCCGTACCCGTACCGTGCCGTACCCGTACCGCCCTGGCTACTTGGCGCAGTAGCTGTACGGAAGGTACGAGCGCTTGTCGCCCTGCGGAGCCCCGAGGAACTGCGCGTCCGTCAGTGTCTCCTTCTTGTGCTCGTCCGAGATGGAGAATCCGAGACTCATGCCGAGCGACACCTCGAAGCCGAACTCCTGGGCGTCCGTCTCACCGTGGTACTTCATGCTGCTCGACAGGCCGTCCTGGAACATCAGCTGGTCGAACGGGTCGGTCCCGGTGGGCTTCTGCTGCATGGAGTGGTCGCCGAACATGTACTCGAACGGGGCGGTGTTGTTGCCGGAGCCGTTCAGCCACTGCTCGGCGACGGCCCGCTTGTCCTCGGTGGCCTGGTCCGTGTCCTTGCCGAAGACGATCGAGTTGGTCAGGACCTCGATGCCGGTCTCGCTGGAGGAGTCGGTGCCGCTGACCTTGCCGCCGCGCTTGTCGCCGTCCTTCTTGCCGTTGTCGCCGCTGATGTCGCCCTTGTCGGACTGGGCGCCGCCCTCGACGGTCTGGGTCATGTCGATGCGGACGATCTTGCCGGTCTTCTGGTCGCGGGTGACGGTGATCGCGCCGGTCCGGCTGTCCTTCGCCGCGGCCGTGCCGCCGAGCGGACCGGCCGAACCGCTGACCTTGCCCTCCAGTTCGAGCTTGGCGGTGTACGTGTACGACTCGTTGCCGTTCACGTCGTCCTTGGTGATGGTCACCTCGGGGGAGAACTTGGCCTTGCCGCCGAGCTTGGCGCCGAGCTTGGTCTCGTCGCCCGCGCTGATGGAGAGGCCGCCGTCCGCGTACGCGTTGAGGCCGATGGTCGAGTAGGAGATCTTCTTGTCGCCGATCTTGCTCTCGACGTCCTTCTTCTTGTCGGCCCACTTCATGCCGGAGTACCAGCCGCCGCCGTAACCACCGCTGTACTTGGTGGAGGTCTCCCACATCTTCATTTCCTCGATGTCGTCCCGCATCTTCTTGGCTTCTTCCTCGCTCTTGAAGACCCAGGTGTCACCGTTGGTGATCTTGATGCCGCCGCCGACGTCCACATCCGCCTTGCCCAGTTTGCCGAGCTTGACGCCGGGGGTGCTGGCGGTCGCGCCGGCCGAGGCGGCGTCCGTGAAGGTCATGTAGACCAGCTTGTCGTTCTCGTCGACCTTGCCGTCGCCGTTCACATCGGTCTTGGCCTGGCTGACCTTCTGCTGGAAGCCGTACTCGTTGCCCCACTCGAACCAGCCGATCTTGACCTTGCCGCCGACGGTGTCGGAGATGCTGGAGACCTGGCACATCTTGGGCTCGTAGTCGGCGTCCGTCTTCGGCTTCGCGGTGGTGGTCCCGCCGCCCGTGGAGCAGCCGGCACCGCCGCCGCCCATCGAGCTGATCGCGCAGCGGATGCGTTCGCCGATCTGGCCGCCCACGCCCGCCATGGCCATCGCGCCGATCAGCGTGACGACGAGGACGATCACCCCGAGGTACTCCATCGCGGTGGCTCCGCCGTCCCGCCACGCGTACGAGTGGGGCGTGGGCGCCTGCTCCTCGCGGTCGTCCAGCAGCCGGTCGACGGCGAGTCCCGCGGCCGAACCCGTCACGAGCGTGACGACCGGCATCAACGTGCCCTCAAGGCCCACGAGATGCCAGGACACGGCGAATCCGTAGATGAGCGCGGCCAGCGGGACACCGAGTGCGGCGAGCAGGGTCAGCAGGCGCGACTCGCGCCGCTCTTCGGGCAGGACGCGGGCCGCGGCCAGGACCGTGAGCACGGTCGTGATGACGTTCGGCACATGCAGCAGGGCGAGCCGCCAGCCGAACGACGCGAGCCGCTGGTCGGTGGCGAGCAGCTCGACGAGCCCGCGCGACACCAGGTATCCGGCGGCGATGTAGACCAGGGCACCCGCGGCCCAACTACGCGTCAGGGCGAAGAACACGCCACCGCTCGCGCCGGAACCACCACCCCCGCTCCCCGGTGGTATGTGGCCCGCGCTTCCGCTTCCCCAGCCCCCGCCACCCGTCACGGTTCTTCCTCTCCGACGCTCATGTGCCATGCCTGTGCCCGCAGTTCCGCATACGGGTTTGGGCGTGAGCGTACGGGTGTACGGGCCGGGTGACCTGGGCCCTTGGCCCCAAAGTCGGGCCCAACGAGCGATGCCCGCCCCGCCCGCGGGGTGCGGGGGAGCAGGGCATCGGGAGAGAGAGGGGGAAGGGAGAGAAGGAGGGACGGGCAGGAGAGGCGCGGGTCCGCACCGGCCGGGGGGCGGCCGGTCCGGGTCCGGGACGGTGGCCCGGTTCCGGCCACGGGGCGGCCGGTCCGGGTCCGCTCCGGAGGGTCAGTCCAGGTCGTCCGCGAACGTCCCGGCGCGTTCGGCGACCTCCGGCCTGCGGACCCGCAGCACGGCGAAGCCGACGATGCCGACGACCAGCGCGCCGACGAACACGTACGGCAGCACGTTCAGCGGCCAGGCCGGGACCGGCCACAGGTTGCGGTAGAAGACGTAGATCATCGCGGCGGCGCCGATCAGCCCCAGGCCCCAGGTGACGAGCAGGCCGCGGGCTCCTATCCGGCGTGCGAACAGCGGCGCGGCCAGGCACACCAGGGTGTAGCTGAGCATGTAGCCGAAGACGCCGATGGTGTCGATGTACGACGTCGCGTTCAGCGGCGCGGTCCCGGCGCCGACCACGAGCACGGCGGGAACGGCGACGAACGGGGCGACGGCCCAGATCGCCACGGACGGGGTCCGGTGACGAGGGTGGGCGACACCGAGCCGGGCTGGCATCACACCCTCCTTCGCCATCCCGAACAGCAGCCGGGCGGCGACGGTGATGCAGGCCATCACCACGGCCACGAACGAGGCCGCGAAGCCCGCGTGCAGGAAGAACTTCAGGAAGCCGAGGCCCGACAGCTCCGCCAGCTCGTCCATCGGGTCGGAGCTCTTCGCCAGGGCGTCCGCCCCGCCGAACCCGGCGACCTGTGCGTACGTGGCGAACATGTACAGCACACCGGCCAGCACCGCACTGCCCATCACCGAGCGGGGAATCGCCCTGTACGGGTCGGTGGCCTCGGCCCCGAGCGAGGCGGCGCCCTCGAAGCCGACGAAGCCGAGCACGCCCAGCACCACGGCGAAGACGACACCGTCGAGGGTGGAGCCGCTGAGGCTCAGCTGCTCGGTGTCGATGATGTTCCCGCTCTTGAAGAAGGCGGGGACCAGCACGACGACGATGAGGACGATCGACACGACCTCCAGCACGGAGGCGACGCGCGCCGCCGTCCGCACACTGGCGATCGTCAGTCGGATCGCGACGGCGGCCAGCAGCAGATCGAGCAGGATCTGGCCGGGGATGCCGGTGAAGATCCCGATGCCGATCTGGTCGAGGGCGCGCGCCGTGTAGTACCCGGCGCCCGCGAGCGAACCCGAACCGATGCATATTGCGCCGATGAGCAGGGCCCACCCGGTCACGAAGGAGCCGGGGGCCCCGAGCGAGAGCCGGGAGAAGGCGTACAGCGAACCGACCCCGGCGCGCCGGCGGGCGAACACGCAGATGCAGTACGCGATGGCGAGGACGGCGGCCATGGCCAGGAAGAACGAGAACCAGGCGCCGTTGCCGGCGGACGCCGCCATGCTGGCGGGGGCGAACGCGATGACGGCGCTGGGCGCGACATTCGCGACGCTCTGCGCGCCGACCTCGAACGTGGAGACGGAGCGGTGGGCCAGCCCGTCGGCCGGCTTTCCGGGCGCGGCCTGCTTTCCGGCGGTGCTCATGTCCGGTCCTCCATCATCAGCAGCTGACGCAGGGCGTGGCCGGAGGCGAGGTCGGCCAGGGCGTCGCCCGCCTCGTCCAGCGGGCGCCGTGCCGAGATCATCGATTCCACGTCGAGCTCACCCGACACCACGAGGTCCACCAGGGCCGGGATGTCGCGGGCGGCGTCGACCGAGCCGTAGTTGGAACCGAGGATGCGCTGGTCGGCCTCGGCGAGCGCGAGCGGGTCGAAGCGCGCGGTGCGGCCGGTCGGCGGCAGACCGACGATGACGGCGGCGCCGCCCTGGCCGAGCGCGGCGATGGCCTGCTCGGTGGTCTCGATCTTGCCGATGGCGTCGAACACGTAGTCCAGGCCCTCCGGGACCAGGGCCCGCAGCGCCTCGACGACATCGCCGTCACGCGCGTCGACCGCGTCCGTCGCGCCGAGCCGGCGGGCCAGCTCCAGCTTCTCGGGGACGACGTCGACAGCGACGATGCGGCCGGCCTTCGCCAGCCGGGCGCCCTGCACACAGGACAGGCCCACCCCGCCGCAGCCGATGACGGCGACGGTCGCCCCGGCCTCGACCCCCGCGGTGTTGCGGACCGCGCCGACACCGGTGGCGATGGCGCAGCCGACCAGGGCGATCACATCGAGGGGCGCGTCCTCGCGCACCTTGATCGCGCCGGACGCGGGGACCACGACGCGCTCGGCGAACGAGGAGACGCCCAGGTAGTGGTGGGCCGGCTCGCCGTCGACGGAGAGCCGGCTGGTGCCGTCGTACAGCACCCCGCCCGGGGCCACGACCTCGGCGACCAGGCTGCACGCGGCCGGACGCCCGGAGAGGCAGAAGCGGCAGGCGCCGCAGGACGGGACCCAGGACAGCACGACGTGATCGCCCGGTTCGAGACCGGTGACGCCCTCGCCGACAGCGGTGACCACGCCCGAGCCCTCGTGTCCCAGCACGACCGGGGTGGGGTGGTCCCACTCGCCGCGGATGACATGGAGGTCGGAGTGGCAGACGCCGGCCGCCGCGACGGCGACCTCGACCTCTCCGGGGCCGGGCGGGGCCAGGGTGACGTCGGTGACGGTCACCTCCTGCCCCGGGGAGCGGAAGACGACGCCGCGCACGGTGCGCGCGGTGCTCTCTTGGGAAGACGGGGAGCTCATCGGCTTACTCCTCGGATGGTGCGGTACGGGCGGGGGAGGGGGAGGGCGGCACAGCGGTCCACCAGGACGCCTTGTTTAGCGTCATTAAACTTTCGTCAAAGTTTTACAGCACTAAACTCGATGGGTAAAGACCCTTCTGACCTGCGTTTGTCCCCGGCCACTGACCGTGACTCCCTCGACAGGTAGCGTGTCCGCCATGTCCGAAGCCTCTGACAGCCACATGTCCACGATCGGTCCGCGGCTGCGTGAGCTCCGTCGGGCACAAGGGCTGACGCTCGCTCAGATCGCCGAATCCGCAGGCGTGACCAAGGGGTTCGTCAGCCTCGCCGAACGCGGCAAGACCTCGGTCTCCGTCCCGACCCTGATCCGCATCTGCGAGGCGCTGGGCACCGGCATCGCCGCGCTCTTCGACTATCCGGACCAGGACGTCGTCAAGGGCGGCCTGGGCGCCAAGCTGGAGATGGGCGGGCACGGCATCGAGGAGTTCCTCCTCACACCGGCCGAGGAACGGCACGTCCAGGTCATGCGGACGATCCTGCGGCCCGGCGGCGGCTCGGGCGGCGCGTACAGCCTGGAGGCCGAGACCGTCTTCGCCTACCTGGTCCGCGGCACGCTGCGGCTGAGCGTGGACGGCGAGCCCAGGTTCCTGGAGGCCGGTGACTCGACGACGTTCTCGGCCCGCGCCGCACACGCCTGGGACAACCCCGGCGAGGAGGAGGCCGAGGTCCTCTGGTCGATCGCCCCCGCCCTGCCGCTCTCCCGCACCAAGCTCCGGCCGTAGAGGCGTGTGCCGGGGGCCCCGCCCGCCGCGCGACGCCCGGTACGTCCCGGCCCCGTGAACGACCTGCTCCGCCCGTGACGGACCTGCTCCGCCCGTGAAGGAGGGGCTGTCCGCTGCGCGACAATCGACAGCATGCCCGACGACGATCCGGCCGCCCAGGCCACCGCCCCCGCACTGCGCCTCGTGCGGCAACGCGGCCACCGAACGCCGCAGCCGCCGCGGCCACCCGCCCGCGGCCGCCTCGCCACGGCCCTCGCGGCGGCGGCGCCGGCCCTCGGGGCGTACGCGGCGGTACGCCTGACCGGCCTCGTCGTCCTCGCCGCCGCCGCGTCCCACGCCGACAAGAGCGCCCTCCACCTCCTCGGCGGGCGCTGGGACTCCGTCTGGTACCAGCGGATCGCCGAGAACGGCTACGGGTACACCGTCACCCTCCCGAACGGCGGCGTCCACCCCGACCTGGCCTTCTTCCCCCTGCTGCCCGCTCTGGAACGGGCGGTCGCCGAACTGACCCCGCTCTCCCTCGCGGGCGCCGGGCTGCTGGTCGCCTGGATCGCCTCGCTCCTCGCCGCTTGGGGGATCTTCGCCGTCGGGGCGCGTCTGTACGGGCGCCGGACCGGGGTGGTGCTGGCCGCGCTGTGGGGCGTGTACCCGACGGCGTTCGTCCAGTCGATGGCGTACACCGAGACGCTGTTCACCGCGTTCGCCGCCTGGGCGCTGTACGCCGTACTGACCCGGCGCTGGATCGTGGCGGGCGCCCTGTGCGTACTCGCCGGGCTGACCAGGCCCTCCGCCGCGGCGCTCATCGCCGCCCTCGCGATCACCGCCGCGGCCACGCTCGTACACGAGTACCGGGCCGGCCGGACGGACGGCATCGTGCGCCGCAACGCGCGGATGCTGGCCGGTGTCGCGCTTGCGCCGCTGGGCTGGCTGGCGTACGTGCTCTTCGTCGCCGTACGGCAGGGCAGCCCGTTCGCGTACTTCGACGTCCAGGCGCAGTGGGGCAACAGCATCGACGGAGGCGCGGCGCTCGCCTCGTTCATCCTCGGGCTGCCGCTGCCCGGTGCGCTCGGGCTGTGCGCGGCACTGGTGGGCCTGGGATGGGTGGTGTTCCTGTGCGTACGGCAGCGCCAGCCGCTCCCCGTACTCGCCTACTGCGTCGCCGTCGTCGTCATCGCGCTGATCGGCTCCGGGTACTTCGGGTCCAGGCCGCGGCTGATGATGCCCGCCTTCCCGCTGCTCCTGCCGCCCGCCGTCGCGCTGCTGCGGCTGCGCACCACGGCCCGCACGGTGGCGGTCGTCGCCGTGCTCGCGCTGGCCTCGGCGGCCTACGGGGCATGGACACTGCTCGGCTCCGGCCCGCCGTAGAAGCGAACCCGGTCAGGGCCGGGGCAGGCCCAGCGGGACGCGGCGGACCGCGCGGCCCCGGGTGTCGAGGAGCCGGCCCATGCGCTTGGGCGAATGCGGCGCCACCCGTACGGTCCTTGACCTCCAGCGTCGGGAAGCGCTCCGCCGGCAGCGTCTCGAACGGGCCGATGGCGTCCGGGCCGTGCAGCCGGACCACGACCAGGAGATTGTGCGGCCCGCTGACGGAGACGCACATGCGGACCTGCTCCATCCGGGCCGGCGCGTGGGCCGCCGGACGCGAGGGCGGTGGTCCGGCCGCGAGCTCCTCTCAGCCCCGGCTCTCCTCCGTCCGGACGATCCGCACCCGTGCCCCGGGCCGCAGCCCCCACTTCTCCATCGCCCCGGCCTCCGACTCGATCACATGACGGGCCCGCAGCCGGGGCATCCCGAGTCGGCCCGGCTTCATCGTGTGGACGGCGACCACGCGGAACTTCCGGTCCACGTACGCCACATCGATGGCGAACCGCATCCGGAAGGTGTGCACACTTCCGCACGGGGTGATCAGCAGGGCGCCGTCGATGCCGTCCTGGCCGAGCAGTCCCCGGCTCCTGGCCCGGTACGTGGCCGCGATCCGCAGCGGTATCTCCGGCTCCTGCCCTCCCTGTGGATCGGTGACCGTCAACGTGCCGTTCCCATTGCGCCATTGAGCCATGGCCAAGACGGTAGCGTCCGGTGACCTCCGCTGGGTCCGGAACGGTCCGCAGTGGGCCCCTGGACCCATGCCCCGTGCCCGCCGCCCGCCTAGGGTCTGCTCCGTGTACGCCATGCTGATAGCGCTCGCCGCACTCTGGGGCGCGGCGGCCGGACTGCTGGTCCCGCGCGCCGCCTACCGGTTCTCCGTCGAACCGGAGGACGCCTGGCGGGACAGCTGCCCCGCGGGCCACGCCCTGACCGGTGCGGTCGGCGGCTGGCTCGGCTCCACCCGGTGCGCCCAGTGCGCGGCGGCGGTGCCGGTGGCCGCCGCTCCGGGCGCCGAACCGGGGGACCGGAGCGACGGGGAGGGCGACCCCGTGCGGCCCGTGGAGCGTTACGCCCCCGGCGTCCTGGTCCCCGTCGTCACCGCGCTCGCCTGCGCCGCCCTCGCGGCGGCCACCGGACTGCGGCCCGAGCTCGTCGTCTGGCTGCTGCTGGCGCCCGTGGGCGTACTCCTGGCGACCATCGACCGTCGTGTGCACCGCCTGCCCGACCGGCTGACGTTGCCCGCCGCCGCAACCGTCGTCGTGCTCCTGGGCATTGCGGCGCTGCTCCCGGAGCACGGCGGATCGTGGTTGTCCGCCCTGCTCGGCGGAGCGGCGCTCGGCGCCTTCTACTTCCTGCTCTTCCTCATCAATCCCCACGGCATGGGCTTCGGGGACGTCAAGCTCGCCCTGTCTCTGGGCGTCGCCCTCGGCTGGTACGGCTGGCCCGTGCTCTTCGCCGGAGGGTTCGCCGGGTTCCTGCTCGGCGCGGCGTACGGGTTCGGGCTGATGGTCCTGGGACGGGCCGGACGCAAGACCGGCATCCCGTTCGGGCCATTCATGATCACGGGTGCGCTGCTGGGCATGCTGCTCGGCGGGCTCGCCGCGTGACCGCCGCCGGGCGGACCGGTCGACGGCCTTGACGTCGCCGTATTGAGGTCGCGCGGACCGGTTCCCGGCTGACACCATTCACGTATGTCCGGAACACCCGAAGAGGCGCCAGGAGCGCCGGACGCGGCGCACGCCGCCGCGGAAGCAGAACGAGCGAGGTTCGACGCACTCGTCGCCGAGGCCGCCGCCGTCTCCGTCGACGGCTGGGACTTCTCCTGGCTCGACGGCCGGGCCACCGAACAGCGCCCGTCCTGGGGCTACGCCCGCGCCATGGCGGACCGGATGGGACGGGCCGGGGCCGCGCTCGACATCCAGACCGGGGGAGGCGAGGTCCTCGCCTCCGTACCGAGGCTGCCGCGGCTCACCGTCGCCACCGAGTCGTGGCCGCCGAACGTCGCCCGCGCCACCGCCCTCCTGCACCCGCTCGGCGTGGCCGTGGTCGCCGACGCGGACGAGCCGCCCCTGCCGTTCGGCGACAACGCCTTCGACCTGGTGGTCAGCAGGCATCCGGCGACCACCTGGTGGGCGGAGACCGCCCGGGTGCTCACCCCCGGCGGCACGTACTTCTCGCAGCAGGTCGGCCCGGCCAGCGTCTTCGAACTCGTCGAGTACTTCCTCGGCCCGCAGCCGCCCGAGGTGCGCGGCGCCCGCGACCCGGAGCGGGCACGTGCCGCCGCGGAGGCGGCCGGGCTGGAGGTCGTCGAGCTGCGCGGGGAGCGACTGCGTACCGAATTCTTCGACATCGGCGCCGTCGTCTACTTCCTGCGCAAAGTGATCTGGATGGTGCCGGGCTTCACCGTCGAGGAGTACCGGCCGAGGCTGGCCGAGCTGCACCACCGGATCGAGACCGAGGGGCCGTTCGTCGCCCACACCACCCGGTTCCTGATCGAGGCCCGTAAACCGGAGTAGGCCGGGCCGCCTGCTCCCGCCCCGAGGATGCGACCCTGGACGGTGAGCGGATGGGGAGGGAACCGGCCATGAGGGTGGGCGACGAGGACGAAGCACTGCGTGTCCCGCGGCAGGGCAGGGCCGACTGGCTCAGCGGCGAGCGGATCGTCGCGGTACTCGGCGTCTACTACCGGCCGGAAGGGCGGATGGGGGAGCCGGAAGCCGTGGAATTCCTGCTGGCCGACGGCCAGTCGGTGCTCCTGACCTGCGCCTCCGACTGGACCCTGCACGTCGGCCCCGGCGCCTGGCCGCAACTGCCCGACTGGTGCGTACCGTCGGGACAGTGGGAGTTCGCAGATGTGTCGAACCTGCCGCGACCACCCGAAGGCGGCTGGATCGTCACCCGTACCGAGGAACGCAGGGACGAGCGGGGCGAGGTGCACGAGGCCGTCATCCGGTGCGAGGGCGGACGCTTCGTGGTCATCGGCGGCGACACGGTGGCGATCCGCTTCACCCGCGGCCACCGGGGCGCACCGGCGAGAAGCTGACGGCCGGCCCGCCGGGGCGTGGCCGGGCCGTACGCGTGCGGATGGACAGCGACGCACGAGCCCGGCGAGCGCCTCCCGGCCGTCGAGCGTGACGACGTCCGGACGGGTGCACATGCCGGGCTCGCGTGCCCCGCTCGCTCATCCGGCCCGATCCGGACGAAAGGCGGCCCAACGGACCAGCGCCTGTCCCATACTCGGCGCATGACCCCTGCGAGACATACGGCCAAGGCCCTCGCCACCGCGGCAGTGCTCGTCCTGACGACCGTCCTCGCCTGCTGCGGCACACAGCGCGCCGGGGACGCCGGACCCGGTGCGGGGAGCAGCGGTCCGCCCTCGGCGGGCCCCGCTACCCCCTATGTCGAACCCGGCGCCGACGACGGTGCGCCGCATTACCGGGAGAACCACGCCTTCCAGTCCACCGCGGAGCTGTCCCCGGCCGACCGGGCCAGGGGCGAGGCGGCGGTGAAGAAGGTCGAGGCGGGGCTGGCCGGGATCGCGGAGGGTCGCAGGACCACCGAGTCCCAGCTCCACGAGGCGCTCGCCGGTCTGGGATACAGCCCCGAGTCCATCTCCACCGGCACCTTCGGCCCCCACCGCACCACGTTCATCGTCGAGCTCGGCCCGATCTGTGTGGAGGGCGCGCTGGACGGCCTGGTCAACGGGCTCGTCACGGCCGAGGCCCATGGCCGGTACCTCGAAGGAACCGGCTGTGTGAAACCGGTCGGTGGCCACTGAGGCGTCAACCGGACACCGCGCTCGGAACGGAGTCCGGTGAATTCGGAGAGTAATTGTGGAGTGGCGTGGCACGCAGCATCACTTACGAAGGGTTATGGTGGAAACCCCCCCTCGGGCCGGTCCGTATCCCCCCCACGGACCGGCCCGTTTTTTTGTGGCCCCGCGCTGCCGACCCCGAGCGGACCGCGTGCCGACCACGGACCGGCTCCGCGTACGGCCTCGGCTCATCGGCCCGCGAGGGCCCCCGTCAGCTCCGTCCGGCCCAGATGTTGGTGCCCGCGGTGTCCACGGCGAAGGTGTCGATCTCCTTCAACTCCTCGTCGGACAACGGCTGGCCCGAGAGCGCCGCGACGTTCTCCTCCAGCTGCCGCACGCTCGACGCGCCGATCAGCGCCGACGTCATACGGCTGTCCCGCAGCACCCAGTTGAGTGCCAGCTGGGCGAGCGACTGGCCGCGCCGCCGGGCGATGTCGTTTAGCCCGTTCAGCCGGCGCACCACCTCGTCGGAGAGCAGACCGGGATCCAGGGACTTGCCCTGGGTGGCCCGCGAACCCACCGGGATGCCCGTCAGGTACTTGTTCGTGAGCAGGCCCTGGGCGAGCGGCACGAAGGAGATGCAGCCCATGCCGGCCGTCTCCAGGGTGTCGAGCAGCCCGTCGTCCTCGATCCAGCGGTTGATCATCGAGTAGGACGGCTGATGGATCAGGGCGGGGACGCCCATCTCCTTGAGCAGCCGGGCCGCCTCGGCCGTCTGCTCCGCGTTGTACGAGGACACGCCCACGTACAGCGCCTTGCCCTGTTGCACGGCGGAGGCCAGCGCCCCCATCGTCTCCTCCAGCGGAGTGTCCGGGTCGAAGCGGTGGGAGTAGAAGATGTCGACGTGGTCGAGCTCCATGCGCTTCAGCGAGGCGTTCAGCGACGACAGCAGATACTTGCGGGAGCCCCACTCGCCGTACGGGCCGGGGTGCATCTCGTAACCGGCCTTGGTGGAGATGATCAGCTCGTCCCGGTACGGGGCGAAGTCCTGCCGGAACATCTTGCCGAAGTTGAGCTCGGCGGAGCCGGGCGGCGGCCCGTAATTGTTGGCCAGATCGAAGTGGGTCACCCCGAGATCGAAGGCACGGCGCAGGATCGCCCGCTGGGAGTCCAGCGTGCGGTCGTCGCCGAAGTTGTGCCAGAGGCCGAGGGAGACGGCCGGGAGCTTGAGACCGCTGCGGCCGGTGCGGCGGTATTCCATGGAGTCGTAGCGCGAACCGGCTGCCCGGTAGAAGAGAGGAGAATCAGTCACGTTTCTCTCCTTATCACGGACTCGTGACAGGCCGGGTTGGGCCGGTGTGCCGCCTGCGCAGTAATGTGGCGGCTTCGGGGACCCCCGCGACACGGCGGGGCGATGGACTCCGTGGAGTCGTGCGGTGATCCCCAGGGGGACGACCCCGGCCCCCGGGCATCGGGGCGGGCGGGCCCGCACAGAACCGAGAGGTGAACTCAGTGAACTTGCGCGACCTGGTGTACGGGCTCTACGCACGCCGGGTCGAGGCGCGCCTCGACCACACCCAGGTGCCCAAGCACATCGGCGTCATCCTCGACGGCAACCGGCGCTGGGCGAAGGCGTCCGGCGGCACGGCCGCGCAGGGACACCAGGCCGGCGCGGACAAGATCCAGGAACTGCTCGGCTGGTGCAGTGAGACCGATGTGGAGGTCGTCACACTCTGGCTGCTCTCCACGGACAACTTCGACCGGCCCGAGTCCGAGCTGACCCCGCTCCTCGGCATCATCGAGAACACCGTGCGCGACCTCGCGGCGGACGGGCGCTGGCGGGTCCATCACGTCGGCACGCTCGATCTGCTGCCCGCCCACACCCAGACCGTCCTCAAGGAGGCCGAGCAGGCCACGGTGGGAGTCGACGGGATACTGGTCAACGTCGCCGTCGGCTACGGCGGGCGCCAGGAGATCGCGGACGCGGTCCGTTCGCTGCTGCTGGACCACTCCGCCAAGGGGACGTCCTTCGAGGACCTGGCGGAGATCGTCTCCACGGACCTGATCTCCGAGCACCTCTACACCCGAGGCCAGCCCGACCCGGATCTGGTCATCCGCACCAGCGGTGAGCAGCGGCTGTCCGGTTTCATGCTCTGGCAGAGCGCGCACTCCGAGTACTACTTCTGCGAGGTCTTCTGGCCGGCCTTCCGCCGCGTCGACTTCCTGCGGGCCCTGCGCGACTACGCGGCCCGGCACCGCCGCTACGGCGGCTGACACCGCCTGTTCCCGGGGCTCCCGTCCCCCGGAGGGAGCAACGTCCCCGGCAGGGCCGCTACGGCGGTGGGCCCGTGCTGACGTGCCCGGACGCACCGGCCCCGCTCACCCCGCCCGCCCCGGGCGGCATGGCTTCGCGTGTTCGAGGGAATACCCCTGACAGGTCGATGTCCGGTCACCAACCAGGCGGACGTCGTGTCCAAGTGAGCGGCATGGAGTCCGCTCGCCCGGGAGGCCCTTTGCACACGAAGGACCGTACACACAGTGCGGCCGACGCGGAGGGCCGGAGCTCGGCCCGTGCATCTGGGTCGCAGCCCGGTCCGTCCTCTCCCATTGGGATGCTCCGCGACGCCGTCGCACCCCAACCTCGTCCGAGGGGGTACGTCCTTCCGTGGTGACCAGCACAAAGCGCCGCCTGTCCGACAGGCGCACCTACGTTCTCGACACCAGCGTCCTGCTGGCCGATCCGAACGCCCTGGCCCGCTTCGACGAGCACGAGGTCGTGCTCCCGATCGTCGTGGTCACGGAACTGGAGGCCAAACGGCACCACCCGGAGCTGGGGTATTTCGCCCGGCAGGCCCTGCGCCTGCTGGACGATTTCCGGACCCGGTACGGCCGGCTGGATGCCCCGATCCCGCTCGGGGATCTGGGCGGGACGCTGCGTGTCGAACTCAACCACTCCGATCCCGGCGTACTGCCCGCCGGCTACCGGTTGGGGGACAACGACTCACGGATCCTCGCGGTCGCGCGCAACCTCCAGGCCGAGGGGTACGACGTCACGGTCGTCTCCAAGGACCTGCCGCTGCGCATCAAGGCGTCCTCGGTCGGCCTCCTCGCCGAGGAGTACCGCGCCGAACTCGCCATCACGGACTCCGGCTGGACGGGCATGTCGGAACTGCCCCTCGCCGCCGAGCAGGTGGATCTGCTCTACGGCGAGGAGACGCTGTACGTCCCCGAAGCCGCCGAGCTGCCCGTGCACACCGGACTGGTCCTCCAGTCCGAGCGCGGCAAGGCGCTCGGCCGGGTCACCGCCGAGGGGAATGTGCGCCTGGTGCGCGGAGACCGGGAGGCCTTCGGCATCCACGGCCGCAGCGCCGAACAGCGCATCGCCCTCGATCTGCTGCTCGACCAGGACGTCGGCATCGTGTCGCTGGGCGGCCGGGCCGGCACCGGCAAGTCGGCGCTGGCGCTCTGCGCCGGTCTCGAAGCCGTCCTGGAGCGCAGGCAGCACCAGAAGGTGATGGTCTTCCGGCCGCTGTACGCGGTCGGTGGGCAGGAGCTCGGCTATCTCCCCGGCACCGAGGCCGAGAAGATGAGCCCCTGGGCGCAGGCCGTGTTCGACACGCTCTCGGCGGTCGCCGGGCGCGAGGTGATCGAGGAGGTGCTGGGGCGCGGCATGCTGGAGATCCTGCCGCTCACCCACATCCGCGGCCGCTCGCTCCACGACTCCTTCGTGATCGTCGACGAGGCGCAGTCGCTCGAACGGAACGTACTGCTGACCGTGTTGTCCCGGATCGGGGCGAATTCCCGGGTGGTGCTCACGCATGACGTGGCCCAGCGGGACAACCTCAGGGTCGGCCGGCACGACGGGGTCGTCGCCGTGGTCGAGAAGCTGAAGGGCCATCCGCTCTTCGCGCACGTCACGCTCACCCGCTCCGAGCGTTCACAGATCGCCGCGCTGGTGACCGAAATGCTGGAGGAAGGCCAGATCTGATACGGGATACGACCGTTGGTGCCGCCCGGCGAGCGAAGCAGCTTAGCCGGGCGGCATCGTGTTGCGTGGCACTTTCGTAAAACACTTGCTCCAAACGGGATGTGAGCTTTCACACGCAACGGAGAATTGCTTCCCGGTGTGCCGTTCCGGCAGAGTCTTGCTTCCGTCAGGCCCCGCATACGGCACACCCGCACCTCCAGAGGTGCCACGCACCACACAACTCAACAACCGCCGTCCGTATGCCGCCCGCGAGTACCACGCGGCACTTCCTCCGGGGAGTTGCCCACCGGGCCCGTGCCTCCCGTGACCCAAGCAGTAGGGAGGCCAGCGTCAGGGGCACGATTGCGTCCGCGAGGTCACCTAAGCGGGCGATGCTGGAAGGACACCGTGTGAGCCGGATCTCGGTCCGGGGGTTCGCCGTGGCATCCGCCACTGCCGTAACCACCGTTGGCGCCGTCGTAGGCGTTGCCTCGGGCAGCACTCCCGCTGTCGACGACAACAACTTCGAGGCGACCGCAGCCGACACCACGCTGCTCGCAGACATCCCCGCGGGCCAGCAGGCCCAGGTGCAGACTGCCTCGCTGACGCAGCAGGCCGATGCCCAGGCATCCGCGGCCGACGCGACGGCGAAGAAGTCCGTGGAGGAAGCGGCTCGTATCCAGGCAGCCAAGGACGCCAAGTCGAAGAAGGCGGCGGCCGACGACAAGCTGGAGCAGGAGCGCAAGGAGAAGAAGGCAAGGGAGGCGGAGGAGCGCGCCAGCCGCTCCTCGGTCCGCAGCGCCTCCTCCTTCGCCCAGCAGGGCTCGTACACCGTGGCCGAGATCCAGGCGATCGCGCGGCAGATCGTTCCGGCCGACCAGTTCCAGTGCTTCAGCAACATCGTGAACGTCGAGTCCAGCTGGAACTACCGGGCGACCAACCAGAGTTCCGGTGCCTACGGCCTCGTCCAGGCGCTGCCCGGCTCGAAGATGTCGTCCGCCGGAGCCGACTGGCAGACCAACCCGGCCACGCAGATCAAGTGGGGCCTCAGCTACATGAACGGCACCAAGTACGGCAGCCCGTGTGGTGCCTGGACCTTCTGGCAGGCCAACCACTGGTACTAGAACCTTCGGAAGTTCTGGTCTCAACCTTTCGAAGCCCCTCGCCGTCCTACGGTGAGGGGCTTCGCGCGTGTACGGTCGGTCCGGACGGCTCGCCGGGGGAGCGGTGGGGAGCGAGAGCGGGGGGAAGAGGAACCATTCATGTCGAAACTACCGGGGTGGCTCGGCCGACTGGGCGCCGAACTGACCGAACTTGGCGAGCGGCTGGAGCGGCGCAGGGCCGAGGCCGAGGCGGACGAGGCCCTGCCGGCCGAACCGCCGGTGCCCGCCACTGCCCCCGCCGTTCCCGCTGTCCCCGCCGGGCCCGTACCGGCCGAGGCGCCCCGGCGCGAGGCCGTGGCCGACCATGTGCCGCCGCCGCCCGCGTACGCCCCCTCCGTGGCCGCCCGGCCCGATCCGGTCGCGGCGATTCCCTGGGGCATGCGGGTCGCGGCCGAGGCGGGCTGGCGGCTGCTCGTCCTGGCGGGCACCCTCTGGGTGATGATGCGGGTCATCAGCGCCGTCCAGCTGGTGGTTCTGGCCTTTGTCGCCGCGCTGCTCGTCACCGCGATGCTGCAGCCGACCGTCTCCCGGCTGCGGCGGTACGGTCTGCCGCGCGGACTGGCCACCGCGGTCACCGCGATTCTGGGCTTCGTCATCATCGGGCTGGTCGGCTGGTTCGTCGTCTGGCAGGTCATGGACAACATCGACACCCTCTCCGACAAGGTGCGGACGGGTATCGACGACCTGAAGAACTGGCTGCTCGACAGCCCCTTCCACGTCACCGAGCAGCAGATCAACGATGTCGCGAAGAACCTCAGCGACACCATCGGCACCAACACCGAGCAGATAACCTCCGCTGGACTCCAGGGCGTCACCGTGATGGTGGAGTTCCTCACCGGGATGCTGCTGGCGATGTTCTCGACGCTCTTCCTGCTGTACGACGGGAAGCGGATCTGGCACTGGGTGCTGAAGCTGGTGCCCGCCCAGGCCCGGCCGGGTGTCGCGGGTGCCGGGCCGCGTGCCTGGCGGACCCTGACCGCCTATGTGCGGGGCACCGTCCTGGTGGCGCTGATCGACGCCATCTTCATCGGGCTCGGAATCTGGTTCCTCAAGGTGCCGATGGCGGTGCCGCTCGCCGTGTTCATCTTCCTCTTCGCCTTCATCCCCCTGATCGGCGCGGTGGTCTCCGGAGCGCTCGCGGTGGTCGTCGCGCTGGTCACCGAGGGCGTGTTCACCGCGCTGATGGTGCTGGTCGTGGTGCTCGCGGTACAGCAGATCGAGGGGCATGTGCTGCAGCCGTTCATTCTGGGACGCGCGGTACGGGTGCATCCGCTCGCCGTCGTCCTCTCCGTCGCCGCGGGCGGCATGATCGCGGGCATCGGCGGAGCGGTCGTCGCGGTGCCGCTGGTGGCGGTCACCAATACGGTGGTCGGCTATCTGCGGGCGTACGGGCAGGAGGAAGCCCTGCGGCACATGCCGGCCCCGCACGGGGCGACCGCGCTCGACGTCGCTCCGACCGCCGCGCCCGGCTCGCCGCCCGAGGACATCGACTGCGGCGACGACGAGGCCGTCGAGGACCGCGGCACCAAGGACGGGCCCGGCAGGTGACGCGAGGCGGATGAGAAGAAGGGCCCCGGGGACGGTCGGTCGTCCTCGGGGCCCTTCTCGTTCAAGGGGTGGTGCTGGTCCTACTCGGCGAGCACGGCCTCGGCTTCGAGGGTCACGCCGACCGCCTGGATCACCGAGGCAATCTTGACGGCTTCCTGAATGGTCTCACGGTCCACGCCGGCCTTGCGCAGCACCTGCTCGTGGGAGTCCAGGCACTGGCCGCAGCCGTTGATCGCGGAGACGGCGAGCGACCACAGTTCGAAGTCGATCTTCTCCACGCCGGGCTTGCCGATGACGTTCATCCGCAGGCCCGCACGGAGCGTCCCGTACTCGGGGTCCGACAGCAGGTGCCGGGTCCGGTAGAAGACGTTGTTCATCGCCATGATGGCGGCGGCCGACTTCGCGGCGGTGTACGCCTCCGCGGAGAGGTTGGCCTTCGCCTCGGGCTCCAGCTCGCGCAGCACCTTCGGCGAGCGCGAGGCGATCGCGCAGGCGAGGACGGTGCCCCACAGCTGCTGCTGCGGAAGCTCGCTGTTCCCGATGACCGAACCGAGGTTCAGCTTCAGGTCCTTGGCGAAGTCCGGGACGGCGGCCTTCAGTTCGTCGAGTGCCATGTCGCTGTCAGCTCACTCGCCCGAGAGAAGCGCGACCGGGTCGAGGGTGTTCTCGCCCTTGGTCCAGTTGCACGGGCACAGCTCGTCGGTCTGCAGGGCGTCCAGGACCCGCAGGACCTCCTTGGGGTTACGGCCCACGGAACCGGCGGTCACCATCGTGAACTGGATCTCGTTGTTCTGGTCGACGATGAAGACGGCGCGCTGCGCGAAGCCGTCCTCGCCCTCGATGCCGAGGTCACGCATGAGCTCGTGCTTCGAGTCGGCCATCATCGGGAACGGCAGGTCGGTCAGGTCCGGGTGGTCCTTGCGCCAGGCGTGGTGCACGAACTCGGAGTCACCGGAGAAGCCGAGGACCTGGGCGTCACGGTCGGCGAACTCGTCGTTCAGCTTGCCGAAGGCGGCGATCTCGGTGGGGCACACGAAGGTGAAGTCCTTCGGCCACGCGAAGACGATCTTCCACTTGCCCTCGTAGGTCTTGTGGTTGATCTGCTCGAACTCCTTGCCGCTCTCCAGCGAGACACAAGCAGTCAGGTCGAACTCGGGGAACTTGTCACCGACAGTGAGCACGCGCTCTCCTTGCGGGGTTGGAATTCCCTTTTGTGGGAGTTCCTGAGGGTTGGACGGGATCCACCTTGGCACAGAGTGCATTGATCGCGGAAATAGCTACACTCGGTCGTGATGATCGGAGGTACCTATCAGTGGCGCGGAATAATCAGGGCAATCGAACCAAACAGCCCAGTCTGTCGCAGCTGCGCGCCTTCGCGGCCGTCGCTGAATATCTGCACTTCAGGGACGCGGCGGCAGCAATCGGGATGAGTCAGCCGGCGCTCTCCGGGGCCGTGTCGGCGCTGGAGGAGGCACTGGGTGTCCAGCTCATCGAGCGTACGACGCGCAAGGTGCTGCTCTCGCCGGCCGGGGAGCGGCTCGCGGTCCGGGCCCGGGTGGTTCTGGAGGCCGTCGGCGAGCTGATGGAGGAGGCCGAGGCGGTCCGGGCGCCGTTCACCGGAGTGCTCAGACTCGGAGTGATCCCGACCGTCGCCCCGTATCTGCTGCCGACCGTGCTGCGGCTGGTCCACGACCGCTATCCCGAACTCGACCTCCAGGTGCACGAGGAGCAGACCTCCTCGCTGCTGGAGGGGCTGGCCGCCGGCAGGCTGGACCTGCTGCTGCTCGCCGTGCCGCTCGGGGTGCCGGGCATGACCGAACTCCCGCTGTTCGACGAGGACTTCGTGCTGGTCATGGAGCGGGACCACTGGCTGGGCGGGCGCACCGACATTCCGCGCGAGGCGCTGCGCGAACTGCCGCTGCTGCTGCTCGACGAGGGGCACTGCCTGCGCGACCAGGCGCTCGACATATGCCGGGAGGCGGGGCGCACGGAGGGGGCGCCGGTCACCACGACCGCGGCCGGGCTCTCCACACTGGTGCAGCTGGTCGCCGGCGGGCTCGGGGTGACGCTGCTGCCGCGTACCGCGGTGACGGTCGAGACCGGCCGCAACGACGCGCTGGCCACCGGGTACTTCACGGAACCCGCACCGTCGCGACGGGTGGCGCTGGGAATGCGGACGGGCGCGGCACGGCACGAGGAGTTCGAGGAGTTCGCGGTGGCGCTGCGGGAGGCGATGAGGGCCCTGCCGGTGCGGGTGAGGACAGGCGCGTAGGGCAGGCGGAAGGGGCGCGGTCCTGTGTTTCGGGGACCGCACCCCTCGTGGCTACCGCGACGTCACTCCGTGCGCAGTCCGTCCGGACGCATCATGCGCCACAGCGGTGGCAGCGACACCAGGGTGATCAGCGCGATCAGCGCCGCGCCCGCTCCCGCCATCGGCAGGAACAGCCACCAGTCGGTCACCTTCTTGCTGACCATGCGGACCATCACGGCCCCCAGGCCGAGACCGCCGGCGATCGCGACCGCCAGTCCGATGAGGACGGGAACGGCGGTCTGCCAGAGCACCGACCAGCCGAGCGTGGTCCGCCGGGTGCCGAAGGCGACCAGGACGGACAGCAGGCGCTTGCGCTCCCGCAACTGCTCCAGTTGCGAGACCAGCATCGCGGCGGCGATCAGCAGCAGCGTCGCGGTCCCGCCGACCTGGAGACCCCTCTGCACACTGGCGTACTGCCGGTCGTGGACCACCGAGCTCACGGCGGCGATGCGCATCCCCGGGTCGAGCTCGGCCGCCGTGTTCCGCACGTACTCGGAGACGTCCTTGACGCTCCGGTCCACCCGGATCTGCGCGTTGGTCTGGGCATGCGGCAGGGTGGTCGGGTCGATCGCGCCGACCGTGGCCACGATGCCGAAGTGTTCCTCGCCCATCGGATCGAGGCGGGCCGGGACGGTCCGGGCGTCGGCGGGCAGGGTCCACAGCTTCGACTTCTCGCCGGGCTTCCCCGCCATGTAGTTGAGCTCGACCGGCTTGCCCTTGCGGGCCGTCTCGTCCACCCACTCGGCCGTTTCCTTGTCCCGGGGATGGACGACGAAGACGTCGCCCTCCTGGCAGGAGCCGATCCGGGCGATCTCGCGCAGGGTCGCGCAGTCGCCGACGGTCAGCGAGGTGGTGGGCTGGACGTCGTCGCTCTTGTACGTGCCGGGTTTGGCGACGTACGTCCCGACCATCCCGATCACCCGGGTCACCCCCTCGGTGGCCCGGAACTTCTTGATGGTCCGCGTGGCCGCGTCGCCGGTGACGGTCTCGGAGTACGTGTAGAACTGGGCCCGCGTCGGGTCCTGCCTCGTCATCCGGCTGAACTCGTCGCCCACCGCGGCGAACAGCATCTGCAACGCCACGGCGCCCGCGACCGCGACCGTGATGCCGCTGACCGCGCGGGAGGCCGCGCCACTGCTCAGCTGGAGCCTGCGGGTGGCGAGCTGCCAGGGCACCGGGCCGCCGCGCAACCGGTTCACGCACGCCTGGACCAGCCACGGCAGCAGCAGGGCGAGTCCGACGAGCACGAGCACGGCGCCGCCCGCGACCGGATACGGGTTCACCTCGGTGTCCGTCTTGCCGGACAGCAGGAGCACCGCCAGGCCCGCGACCGGAACCAGCAGGCGCCACCAGATCCGGCGCTTGCGGCTGCGGCCGCTGCGCACGACTCCGAGCGGCTCGATGACTACCGAACGCAGGGCGACCAGCGTGACCAGTACCGCCGCCACCGGAACCGCGACCACGATCAGCGCCGCCAGCCAGGGGTCGGGGACCAGGTCCGCCGGGAACGCGCTGACGTCCCACACCTCGACGGAGCCCATGAAGTGACGCCCCACCAGGAAGAAGGCCAGGCCGGCCAGCAGTCCGAGCACCGACCCGAAGAACGCCTCGCCGGCCGCGATCCGACGGGTCATCCGGATGTCCGCACCGACCAGACGCAGCGCGGCGAGCCTGCGGTCGCGCCGCTCGCCGCCGAACCGCACGGCCGTCGCGATGAAGATCGCGACCGGCATCAGCAGGACGACGCAGATCATGATGGTCAGCACGACGAGGATCGGCGACATGGGATCGGGCGGGCCCGGGTCGCCGTAACCGGGGATCCGGTGGCCGCCGTTGGCGGGAGTCAGAGTGTCGCTGCCCGCGTAGTAGAACAGCTCTCCCGGAGCGATCAGGCCGGGGCCGGCGATCGTGCCGGTGATCCGGTACGGCAGCCGCTCCCTGAGGAGGCTGCCTTCCGAGGAGCCGAGCAGCTTCTTCAGAGCGGGGGAGACCACCATCTCGTTCGCGCCGGGGAAGCGCGCGACACCCGGCGGGACGACCGGATGCGTGCCGTCCGCGCGCATCAGGTAGCCCCCGATGGAGCGCCCGCGGTACTCGGTCGCCGTGTTGATCCGGAGCACCGAGGTGTCGGTCTTCTTGGCCTGGGCGTCGGGTGATTCCGAGATCTTGGTCTCGGAGCGGGCCTGGTCGCGCGCGGAACGGTGGTCGAGCATGTTCGGCACGGAGGAGGCGACCAGCAGCAGCGCCACGCCGAGGCCGACGCCGACGGCGGTCAGCAGGGTGCGGATCCAGCCCTCGCGCCCGCCGGAGGCGGCGAACCGGACGCCCAGGCCGAGATCGCGCAGCAGGGCGGCGATGCCGGTGGGTCCGGCGGGCCGGGGCGGCGCGTCGGCCGGGGCGTTCTTGTGGTCGAGCAGAGTCATACCGCGCGCTCCAGGTCGCGTGCCCGGCCGTCGCGCACGGTGACGTCGCGGTCGGAGTAGGCGGCGACGCGGGCCTCGTGGGTCACCAGGACCACGGCGACGTTGGTGGACCGGGCCGCCTCGGTGAGCAGCTCCATGACCCGCTCGCCGTTGAGGGAGTCCAGGGCGCCGGTCGGCTCGTCGGCGAAGATCACCTTCGGGGAGGCGGCCAGCGCACGGGCCACGGCGACACGCTGGCCCTGGCCGCCGGAGACCTCGCCGGGGCGCTTGGCGCCGACGGTGTCGACCTCCAGGCGCTCCAGCCAGTGGCGGGCGGTGCGTTCGGCGTCCTTGCGCTTGGTGCCGCTCAGGCGGAGCGGCAGGGCGACGTTCTCCACACAGGTCAGCTCCGGGACGAGCTGGCCGAACTGGAAGACGAAGCCGAACTCGGTGCGGCGCAGCGCGCTGCGTTCGGCGTCGGACATCGCGGAGAGCTCGCGGCCCGCGTAGCTGATCGTGCCGCTGTCGGGGGTGACGATCCCGGCGAGGCAGTGCAGCAGGGTCGACTTGCCGGAGCCGGACGGGCCCATCACGGCGACGACCTCGCCGGGGTGGATGGAGAACGAGGCGCCGTCGAGCGCGGGAGTCGATCCGTACGACTTGTACAGGTTGTCGGCGCTGAGCAGGGAGCCGTCGGGGTTCACGCGCGCACCTCCGCGGCGAGCCGGTCCAGCCGGGCGGCGGTCAGTTCCAGCCAGCGCAGATCGGCTTCGAGGTGGAAGAGCGCGTGGTCGCAGATCAGCTGATCGGCGAGGTCGCCCTGGCGCTTGCGGTCGGTGAGGATGCGCATGAGGCGCAGGTGCTCGGCGCGCTGGGTGTCCAGCAGGGCCTCGGCGCTGCGGCCGGTGAGCAGGGCCAGGACGACCTTGGTGTAGAGCGTCGACTGGAGGTACGGCTCGGGCTTCTCCGGCTGCGCGAGCCAGGTGCCGACATCGGTGATGCCCGCCTCGGTGATCGCGTACCGCTTGCGCTCGGGGCCGCCGCCGCTCTCGACGCCGTCGACCTCGACGAGGCCGTTCTTGAGCAGCCGGGACATGGTCGAGTAGACCTGCCCGTAGTGCAGGGGGCGGTCGTGGCCGAACTTCTCGTCGAAAGTCCGCTTGAGGTCGTAGCCGTGGCGGGGGCCGGACTCCAGGAGCCCGAGCAGGGTGTGGCCGATAGACATACCGAGCACTATACATGGTGTGTATACCTTCGGTGTATACCTGGGGGATCGGGCCGGGGAGGGCTCGTGCACCTCCCCGGCCCGGGCCCCGTCCCGCACCGCATCAGAGCGGGGGCAAGCGCCCCGCGGTCACCCGGATTCGGGGATCCTGGGCGGGATCACCGGTTCCCGTCGGGCCCCGGTTGTCGGGCCTCGTCCGCCCCGGAGCCCCGGACTCCTCGCCCCCGGACCTCAGCCACCGGAAGGGTTCGGCCTCTCCTTCGGCGGGCGTCCCCGCCGAGGGATCGGGCGGGCCGTGCCCGGCAGGCGACCCGCCTCCGCCAGCGCCCTGCGCAGCAGGAACTCGATCTGGGCGTTCGCGCTGCGCAGTTCGTCGGAGGCCCAGCGGGCCAGCGCGTCGTGGACCGCGGGGTCGAGCCGCAGCAGCATCTGCTTGCGCTGCGGCGGGGGCCTGCGCCCGGGGGCTTCTTCCGTCACTGGTAGAGAGTGCCCGTATTGAGGACCGGCTGCGCCGCGCGGTCACCGCACAGCACCACCATCAGATTGCTGACCATGGCCGCCTTGCGTTCCGAGTCCAGTTCGACGATGTCCTGCTCGGCGATCCGGGTCAGCGCCATCTCGACCATGCCGACCGCGCCCTCGACGATCTGCTGCCGGGCCGCGACCACCGCGCCGGCCTGCTGGCGCTGGAGCATCGCGGAGGCGATCTCGGGGGCGTACGCCAGGTGGCTGAAGCGCGATTCGATGATCCGTACGCCGGCGGCCTGCACCCGGGCGGTGAGCTCCACGGCCAGCTTCTCGGTGATCTCCTCCGCGTTGCCGCGCAGCGAGAGGCCGCCCTCCTCGTGGGCGTCGTACGGGTACTCGATCGCGATGTGCCGGACGGCCGCCTCGGTCTGGGTGGCGACGAACTCCAGGAAGTCGTCGACCTCGAAGAGCGCCTGCGCGGTGTCCTCGACCTTCCAGACGACGATCGCGGCGAGCTCGATCGGGTTGCCGTAGGCGTCGTTCACCTTCAGGACGGCGGTCTCGTGGTTGCGGACCCGGGTGGATATCTTCCGGCTGCTGGTGAGCGGATTGATCCAGCGCAGCCCGTCGGTGCGGATCGTGCCGACGTACCGGCCGAAGAGCTGGATCACCCGCGCCTCGCCCGGTGCGACCATCTTCACACCCGTCATACAGAAGAACGAGGCGATGACGAGCAGGATCCCGAGGATCAGGACCGGGACGCCCACGCCGTTGTTCCCGTTCGAGCCGACGACGCCGCCGACGATCGCGAGTCCGATGCCGGCGATCACTCCGATCACGGTCAGCAGCAGGCCGAGGCCGCCCGGGATGCTGTGCGCCGTCACCTCTCTCACCTGCGGTTCAGGCATCTGAGGGGCATCGGGTGCGAGGTCGGCGGTCAGAGTGGACACATCGTACGGATTGCCGTGGTCGGACATGGAATCCCCCGTTTCGGAAGGCCGGCAGCGACTGATTCAGTGCTAGCAATGTGATTACACATTACCTGCCTTCGCAACCTTGAGCGCCTCTGGTGAGTCGGTTCCCTACAGAGCGGGTGCTGATTGTCACGTCCGGAAAAGGCCACATCGCTTGCTTTCTGTCCTTGCCGACGGTGTTAGCTGGCTGGGCTGAGCTGATCTGGTCGAGCAGAGAAACAGGAGCAAAACAGCGATGGGTCGAGCGGATGCGCGACGAGCCCAGCAGCGCGGAGCGCGGCGGGCGCCGAAGAGCGGCGGCATACGCAGACTCTTCACCTGGCGGAAGATGCTGGGCGCTTTCTTCGTCTTCTGCCTGCTGATCATGGGCGCCTTCGTGGCGCTCTACATGTACGTGGACATACCGAAGGCCAACGCCCTGGCCGAGCGGCAGAGCAACGTCTACAAGTACAGCGACGGCACCGTGCTGGCCCGGACCGGCGACGGGGTCAACCGCCAGAACGTGGATCTCGCCGAGGTCCCCAAGGACGTGCAGCACACCTTCGTCGCCGCCGAGAACAAGTCCTTCTACCAGGACAAGGGCGTCGACCTGAAGGGCACCGCGCGCGGCATCCTGAACACCCTCTCCGGCAAGGGCAAGCAGGGTGGCTCGACCATCACCCAGCAGTACGTGAAGAACTACTACCTGACGCAGGACCCGACGGTCAGCCGCAAGCTCAAAGAGCTGGTCATCTCCCTCAAGGTCGACCAGAGGTACGAGAAGAACGACATCCTCGCCGGGTACATCAACACGTCGTACTACGGCCGGGGCGCCAGCGGGATCCAGGCCGCGGCGCAGGCCTACTACGGGGTCGACGCCAAGGACCTCAACGTCTCCCAGGGCGCCTATCTGGCCGCGCTGCTCCAGGCCCCCAGCCAGTACGACTGGGCGGTCGCGTCACCGACCGGCAAGCGGCTCGTCAAGGAGCGCTGGGGCTACACGCTCGACAACATGGTCGAGATGCACTGGCTCGACAAGGCCAAGCGCGACACCCTGAAGTTCCCCGTCCCGGACAAGCCCAAGCCCGCCCCCGGCATGAACGGCCAGACCGGTTACCTCGTCGATGCCGCCAACGCGGAGCTGACCAAGCAGGGCATCACGGCCGAGATGCGGCAGGCCGGCGGCTGGACCTTCACCCTCAACATCGACAAGAAGCGGCAGAAGCAGCTGGAGGAGTCGGTCGACCGGCAGCTGGAGTCCAAGCTGGACCGCAAGAACAACAAGGTCGACGCGACCGTCCAGGCGGGTGCCACCTCCGTCGATCCGAAGACCGGCGCCGTCGTCGCGCTCTACGGCGGAGTGGACTACGTCAAGCACTACGTGTCCAACGCCACGCGCCGGGACTACCAGCCCGCCTCCACCTTCAAGCCCCTGGTGTTCGCCTCCGCGCTGGAGAACGAGTCGAAGACCCAGGACGGCGACCTGATCGGCGTCAACACCCGCTACGACGGCACCAGCAAGCGGCCGGTGGTGGGCAGCGACACCCCGTTCGCCCCGGAGAACGAGGACAACCAGAGCTACGGCAATGTCACCGTGCAGACCGCGATGAACAAGTCGATCAACTCGGTCTTCGCGCAGATGGTCGTCGACGTCGGCCCCGCCGCGGTGAAGAAGACCGCGCTGGCACTCGGTCTGCCCGACCAGAACTTCCCCCAGCGCCCCGCCATCACGCTCGGCACGATGAACGCCTCGACCTGGGACATGGCGGGCGCGTACGCCACGCTCGACAACCACGGGAAGAAGGTCACCCCGTTCATCGTGAAGTCCGCCATCCACCGCGACCGGACGGTCGAGCCGGTCAAGGGCATCGGAGACCAGGTGATCAGCCGCAAGTCCGCCGACACCGTGACCTCCGTGCTGCGGGGCGTCGTGCAGAGCGGCTCAGGCCAGGCGGCCGACACCTCGGCCTACGAGGCGGCCGGCAAGACGGGCACCTCGGAGAACAACAAGTCCGCCCTGTTCGCGGGCTACACCCCGGACCTCACCACGGTCGTCGCGCTCTTCGGTGAATCCCCCAAGGGCGGCACCCAGGTCAGCCTCACCGGTACCGCCAACTCCGGCCGGGCCAATGGTGGCGGCTTCCCGGCGCAGATCTGGGCCGACTACACCCTCGGCGCGCTGAACGGCGGCTCCGGTAACCAGTTCGACCTGCAGGACGTCGAGCGCGGCGAGGCCACCGTGCCGAACACCCCGTCGAACACCCCCTCGGCACCGGAGAGCCCCACGCAGTCCCCGTCGCAGGAGCCGAGCCGGCCGGCGCAGAGCCCGAGCGACGAGCCCAGCCAGCCGACCAGCCAGTCGCCGGAGCCGCCGCCGAGCCAGTCGCCGGAGCCGCCGCCGAGCCAGACCCCGGGTCTGCCGGGCGAGGGAGGGGACCCCGGACTGCCGGGCAACAGCAACAACGTCGCGAACAACCCGCCCGGACACTGACGATGTAAGGACATGGGTGAGGGGCGGTGCCGGCCGGCACCGCCCCTCACCCATGTCCGCCGCGTACGACGGTGTCAGCTGCCGTTGACCTTCTTGGCGATCCGGTCGCCGAGGTCCTTGTCCACGTTGCGCCAGTACTGCTGCGCCCGCTCCAGGACCGGGGCGCTCACACCGTCGAGCAGATGGCCGGAAATGTTCGACACCAGCCGCTCGCGCGCCGCGTCGTCCAGGACCTTGCGCACCAGAGTGCCCGCCTGGCCCCAGTCGTCGTCCTCACGGTGCAGCTTGTACGCCTCGTGCACCATCTCGCCCGCCGTGGCCCAGCCCGCCGGGTCGCCGAAGCGCTCGGTGTCCGCGGCCGGACCGCCGTACGAGTTCGGCGCGTAGACCGCTCCCGTACGCGTCGGCTCGTACCGCATGGGACCGTCCTTCGCGTACGAGTTCCGGCCGAACCGCGGACGGTTCGGGGGCAGCTGCGCGTAGTTCGGGCCGATCCGGTACCGGTGGGTGTCCGGGTACGAGAAGAGCCGGCCGAGCAGCATCTTGTCGGGCGACGGACCGATGCCGGGCACCAGGTTCGACGGCTCGAAGGAGGCCTGCTCGATGTGGACGAAGAAGTCCTCCGGGTTCTCGTTGAGCGTCATCCGGCCGACTTCGATCTCCGGGTAGTCGCCGTGCGGCCACACCTTCGTGAGGTCGAACGGGTTGAACCGGTAGTCCGGCGCGTCCTCGAACGGCATGATCTGGACGTACAGCGTCCAGCTCGGATGGTCACCCCGCTTGATCGACTCGAACAGGTCGCGGCGGTGGACGTCGCCGTCGACGCCGGCCATCTCGTCGGCCTCGGCCTGCGGGTAGAAGTCGATGCCCTGGTCGGTCTTGAAGCGGTACTTGACCCAGAACCGCTCGCCGCCCGCGTTCACCCACATATAGGTGTGCGAGCTGTAGCCGTTCATGTTGCGGTACGTCTTCGGGATGCCCCGGTCGCCCATCAGCCACGTCACCATGTGGGCGGACTCGGGGGACAGCGTCCAGAAGTCCCACTGCATGTCGTGGTCGCGCACCGCGCTGTCCGGGCGGCGCTTCTGCGAACGGATGAAGTCCTGGAACTTCATCGGGTCGCGCACGAAGAAGATCGGCGTGTTGTTGCCGACCATGTCGTAGTTGCCGTGCTCCGTGTAAAACTTCAGGGCGAACCCGCGGGGGTCGCGCCAGGTGTCCGGGGAGCCCTGTTCGCCGGCGACCGTGGAGAAGCGGGCGAGCATGGCGGTCTGCTTGCCCGGCTGGAAGAGGTCGGCCTTGGTGAACTGGCTGACGTCGTTGGTCACCTTGAAAACGCCGTAGGCACCGGAGCCCTTGGCGTGGACCACCCGTTCAGGGACCCGTTCACGGTTGAACTGGGCCATCTTCTCGATGAGGTAGTGGTCCTGGAGCAGGATCGGTCCGTCGGATCCGACAGTGAGCGAGTGTTCATCGCTCTCCACCGGGATTCCGGCGTTGTTCGTGGTGTAGGGGGTGTTCTTGGTCTTCATTTCCTCGGGCACGAGCGTCCTCCCGTCGGTGGGGGGTTTCGGTCAGGTCGCCTCGTTCACGACTGAAGTCAACTCCGCCGACAGGAGGTCGGCAACATTTGGCTACCGTCCGTGCAGGGCTCTCGCGCGCGCCCCGCCCGGACCCCCCTACTGGCCCCGGGTCGGCATCTCGAACCAGACCACCTTGCCGGTCGACAGACGCGTCGCGCCCCACCGTCTGGCCATCCGGTTGACGAGGAACAGACCCCGTCCGCCCTCGTCCATGTCCCGGGCCCGGCGCTGCCGGGGCAGCTGCGGGGCATCATCGCCGACCTCGCAGCGCAACAGGTCGGTACGGAGCAGCCGCAGCGTCACCGGGCGCTCCGCGTACCGCACGGCATTGGTCACCACCTCGCTGACCAGCAGCTCCACCGAGTCGGAGAGCTCGTCGAGCCCCCACCGGCTCAGGGCCCGCCGGGCCAGCCTGCGGGCCCGGCCGGGCGCGGTCTCCTCCGGTTCCAGATGCCAGTACGCGACATCACTCGGCGCGATCCCGTCGAACCGGGCGGCGAGCAGTGCGATGTCGTCGTCCCGGTCACCGGGGCCGAGCATGTCCAGGACGTCGTCGCACAGGGCCTCCAGCGGTGGTGAGTGGTCCGGGCCGGTCAGCCGGGCGGTGGCGGCGAGCCGTTCGCGCAGCATCTCGATCCCGGTCCAGACGTCCCGCAGCCGGGACTCCACCAGACCGTCGGTGTACAGCAGCAGCGTGGCGCCCGCCGGCGCGTCCAGCTCGACGGCCTCGAAGTCCACACCGCCCACGCCGATCGGGGCTCCCGGTGGCACCCGCAGTACCTCCGCACGGCCGCCCAGGTGGAGCAGCACGGGCGGCGGATGCCCGGCATTGGCGATGGTGATGCGGTGCGCGACGGGGTCGTACACCGCGTACATGCAGGTCGCCATGCGGTCGCTGCCGAGCCGCTGCGCCTGCTCGTCGAGATGGTGCAGCACCTCCTGCGGCGGCAGGTCGAGCTGGGCCAGGGTCTGGGCGGTGGTGCGCAGCTGGCCCATGATCGCCGCGGACGTCATGGAGTGGCCCATGACGTCGCCGACGACCAGGGCCACCCTGCTGCCGGGCAGCGGGATCGCGTCGTACCAGTCGCCGCCGACCCGGGCCGTCTCGGCGGCCGGGAGATAGCGGGAGGCGAGCCGGACGCCGGTCGGCTGCGGCAGCGAGTCGGGCAGCATGGTGCGCTGCAGCTCGTCGGCGATGTACGCCTCGCGTCCGTACAGCATGGCCTTGTCGATGCCGAGCGCCGTGTGCGTCGCCAGCTGCGCCGCGACCAGCAGGTCATTGGCCTCGAAGGACGGCCGTTCGGTGCCGCGCAGGAAGACGGCGGCGCCGATCACCCGCCGCCGGCCGCGCAGCGGGGCGAGGATCGCGCGGTGTCCGGTGGGTACGGCCCGGCCCGCGCCGAGCAGTTCGGGCAGCGCGGCACGGGCTGCCGCGGAGTCCCCGAAGACCGGCCGCACACCGCGCAGCACCTCGGCGAGCGCGCCGCCCGAGCGGACCTCGCACAGTTCGGCCGCCGGGGGCAGGTCGCCGTGCGGGTCGAGGGCGGGCAGCCGCAGCCGCTCGATCTCCGACGGGGTCTCGGTCTCGTCCTCGTTCAGGCGCAGCCGGTCCGACCGGCGCAGCCGCAGCACGAACGGGGCGACCGGCCGCTCGTCACCGACCGGGAGCGGGTCGCGGAGGTAGACCAGTATGGCGTCGGAGAACGTCGGCACGCTGGCCCGGCACAGACCCAGCACGATCTCGTCCAGGTCTATGCCGCGGGCGATCCGCCGGGTGGCGGCCCCCACGAAACGCAGCCGGTCGCCCTCGCGACGGGCCGCGGCCTGTGGGTCGCGTCCCGCGGGGGCCGGCTGGCTCGCTCCCCCGCCCGGCGCCGTGGCCGGGCCGGGGATCGCTGCCGTGGCAGGGGAAGCGGTCGGCGCGGCGTCCTGCTGCCGCGGCCGGGCGCGTTCCTGCGACCGGGCGGCGAGAGGCTGCCGGCCTTCGTGGGAGGTGGGGTGCTCCGTCACGCGTGGGGTTCCGTCCGTCCGGGCCGGTTGTATGAGGCAATCACCTCGTGGGGCGCTACTGTGCCCCGGCAAGAGCGGCGATAACAACGGCTGTCACCGGATGTCCCCGAACGAGGGGCCGAAACCGGATGCCCGCGGGGCGGCTCGGTGACAACGTTTCCGGCGACGGGGCGGGCGACAGCGAGCACGTCTCCACCCCCTCGTAGTGGCTCAGGCGATTCATACGACCGATGTGGCTCATACAGCTCATACAGTGCGTGGTGCGCGTGCGATGACGTGCGGTCAGGTCCGGTGCGGTGTCCGTCGGTTGGAGCGGATGCGCGCTCCGGAGGACGATCCTACGTTTGCCCCCCTGGTGTGCAACAAGGGTCTCATGGCCCCATGTGTGAGGGGGTACGGTCCCAGTCATCCGGGAGCGCGGGAACCCGCCACCGCGGATCGGGCCGCCAGTCCTCCCAGCCGTCCCGGAACGGCGCGCCCCAGTCCCGGATCACTTCGACGGCCGCGCGGCCCGCCTCCCGTACCCGACGCGCGGTCTGCGGGGCCATCAGACCGACCCGCTGCGCCTGGGCGAACTCGTCCTCGTCGCGCCAGACCCAGCTGCGGTCCGGGTAGACGGAGATGTCGAGAAAGTGATCCTCGGAATCGATTCCGCCCGCCCAGCGGGTGCGTGGTTCCTCCAGATTCACGTACCAGCTGCGGAACTGCCAGCCGGTCTCCCAGAAGAGCCAGACCGACCAGGGTTCGCCGGGACGGGCGAGTTTGAGAACGCCGTTGCCGAGCCAGGGCGCGCGGGAGGTGGTGCGCGGGGCGGTGTAGCGGGTGGCGAGCGGCTCGTCGTGCACCTCGGTGCCGTTCGCCAGCACCGGCTTCACGCACTCGGTGCCGGGCGCCACCCACACGACGAGCAGCTCGTCGGTGTCCTGGACGACGGTGACGGGGCGGCAGATGTGCACCGGGTCCGGGGCGTGCTCCGGCGCGGCGTCCCGCGGTCGCGGGACGTTGCCGCGGTAGCGCCACAGGATGTGATCGCCCGGCGCCCAGTGCTCGATGTGTCCGCTGTCCGTACCTGCCATGGACAGATCTTAGGGATGCCGCGGGCCCGTTGCCGCGACGCGTGTCACGGGCGGGTCATGCGCAACACGTCCAGCGCCTCGTCGAGCTGCTCCACCGTGAGGTCGCCGCGCTCGACATATCCCGATTCCAGCACCACCTCGCGGATCGTCCTCCGCTCGGCCAGCGACCTCTTGGCGACCTTCGCCGCCTCCTCGTAGCCGATGTACTTGTTCAGCGGGGTGACGACGGACGGCGAGGACTCCGCGTACTCCCTGGCGCGCTCGACGTTCGCGGTGATCCCGTCGACCGTGCGGTCCGCGAGCAGCCGGGAGACATTGGCCAGCAGCCGCACCGACTCCAGCAGGTTCTTCGCGATGACCGGAAGCATCACGTTCAGCTCGAAATTGCCCGCCGCACCCGCGACGGCGACCGTCGCGTCGTTCCCCATCACCTGGGCCGCGACCATCAGGACGGCCTCGGGAATGACCGGATTCACCTTTCCCGGCATGATCGACGAGCCGGGCTGGAGGTCGGGAAGGCTGATCTCGGCCAGACCGGTGCGCGGTCCGGACGCCATCCAGCGCAGATCGTTGGAGATCTTGGTGAGCGAGACGGCGAGCGTACGGAGCTGGCCGGACGTCTCCACGAGCCCGTCCCGGGCGCCCTGCGCCTCGAAGTGGTCCCTGGCCTCGGTGAGCGGCAGCCCGGTGGCGCGGGCGACCTCGGTGATGACGGCGGCCGAGAAGCCGGGCGGGGTGTTGATGCCGGTGCCGACGGCCGTGCCACCCAGCGGCAGCTCGGCGAGGCGGGGCAGGGAAGCACGCAGTCGCTCGATCCCGTACCGGATCTGCGCCGCGTAGCCCCCGAACTCCTGGCCCAGGGTGACGGGCGTGGCGTCCATCAGATGTGTACGTCCCGACTTCACGACCGTCGCGAACTCGGCGGACTTGCGCTCCAGGGCGGTCGCCAGGTGGTCCAGCGCCGGGATCAGCTCGCCGGTGACGGCCGCGGTCGCGGCGATGTGGATGGACGAGGGGAAGACGTCGTTGGACGACTGCGAGGCGTTGACGTGGTCGTTGGGGTGGACCTCGCGGCCCAGGCGCTCGGTGGCGAGAGTGGCCACGACCTCGTTGGTGTTCATGTTGGACGAGGTGCCGGACCCGGTCTGGAAGACATCGATCGGGAAGTGGGCGTCCCAGCGCCCCTCGGCGACCTCCTCGGCGGCTGCCCGGATGGCCAGGGCGATGTCCGGGTCGAGCACCTTCAGCTCGGCGTTCACCTTGGCGGCGGCCGCCTTGATCCGGGCCAGGGCTTCGATGTGGGCCCGCTCCAGGCGCTGCCCGGAGATCGGGAAGTTCTCCACCGCGCGCTGTGTCTGGGCCCGCCACCTGGCGTCCGCGGGCACCCTCACCTCGCCCATCGAATCGTGCTCGACGCGGAAATCCGTGCCGTCCGCGGGGGTCGGTGCGGGGGCCTGTGACTCGTCCATGGGTGCAACCTCCTGAAAAAGTTGAGCACTTGTCTTGTTCTGTCTATTCCCAAGTCGCCTACCGACCAGTAAATACCGGGGGTAACCACAACCCGGGGAGGCGCAATGAGGCGCACCAGGCACAGACTTCGCTGTACGGTCGCGGCCGCCGCGGCCATGGCGGCGGTATGGGGCGGTACGGCCGCCGCCGCAGGACCGGCGGGCGCGGCGGACCGGTCCGGCACCACCACTACCGCATCCACCCCCCTGTCACCCGAACTGGAGGCCATCCGCGCCGCCGAGGCCACCCGGCTGTACGGCGACCCGGCCCAGCGTCCGCTCGCCGACCGCAAGACCGGGCTGATCTCGCTCGGCGACAGCGAGATCTCCGGCGAGGGCGTCGGCACGTACGAGGCGGGCACCAACGGCCCCGACAACTGGTGCCACCGCTCGCCCGACTCCGCCATCCACCGCACCGGCATCCCGGCCGACGTCACGTACAACGTCTCCTGCTCCGGTGCGTACACCGGCAACATCGTGACCGGCGGATCGAAGCAGTACGCCGACGAGCTCGTGCAGAGCGACAACCTCGCCATCAAGGCCCGCAACACCCGCATCAAGATGATCGTGCTGGTCGCCGGCGCCAATGACGACCTCCAGTTCGGCCCGGTCATGACGGACTGCGTCCAGCGCTGGGTGCTCTCCCAGGGCACCTGCCGGCCGAAGTACGAGGGCGGCTGGCAGGCGCGCGTCGACGGACTCGTCCCCAAGGTCGAGAAGACGGTGCGCGACCTGAAGACCGTCATGTCGGACGCCGGATACGCCAACAGCGACTACAAGCTCGTGGTCATGGGCTACCCGAGCCCGATCGGCCCGGACTTCTACGACAACCCGAACTTCCCCGGCAAGCTTCCCGGTGGCTGCGCCGGATACGACTCCGACGCCGCCTGGGGCCGTGACGTCGCGGTCCCCGCCTTCGAGCGCGGAATGCGCAAGGCCGCGGCCGACACCGGGGCCGTCTACCTCGACAACTCCCGGCTCTTCCACGGCCACGAGGTCTGCAGCGACAACACCTGGGCCCGCGGCCTCTACATCGACCTGTCGCACTTCCCGCCGGACTCCAACTCCGTCCGGCAGTCCTTCCACCCGAACGCGCGCGGCCACGCCGCCTTCGCCTCCTGCCTGACCCAGATCTACAACTCGTCCCTGCGCGAGGCGAGCTGCGCCGACCCGGCGAGCACCGGACAGCCGGTTCTCCAGGCCGCGGCGTGGGACGACGTCTTCAAGCCCCTGAAGAACGAGGCCACGGGCACCTGCGTGGACGTTCCCGCCTCGGTGACCCGCAACAACACCCGGATCGCCGGCTGGGACTGCCACGGCGGCCGCAACCAGGGCTGGTGGTACGACTCCGGCACGAAGAACATCCGTACCGAGCTGAGCCACGACCGGTGCCTCGACGTGCCGGGCGCCGACTACAAGGCGGGCGCCACACTCATCCTGTGGGACTGCTCGGGCGCGGCCAACCAGCAGTTCGTCAAGCAGTCGGGGACCCTGCGTCCGGCGGCTTCGACCGGTCTGTGCCTGACGCTCGCGGCGGCCAAGGACCCGTTGAGGCTGCAGAGCTGCGACGGCAGCGCGCAGCAGCGGTTCGCGTAGTTCTCAATCCCGGTGGGGTGGGGCGGGGAGCACGTCGGGCCCCGCCCCATCCCTTCCGCACCGGCCGGCGCGTCAGCCGGAGGTCACGAAAGCGCCCAGGACGGCGGCCAGATGACCGGGGTCGTCCGCCCCGCACAGCTCGCGTGCCGAGTGCATGGACAGTCCGGGCACCCCCACGTCGACCGTCGCGACACCGAACCGGGCCGCGGTCAGCGGGCCGATCGACGTGCCGCACGGCCTCGCGTTGTTGGAGACGAACGACTGCCGCGGCACGCCCGCCCGCTCGCACGCCGCCGTGAACACCGCCATGCCGGCGCCGTCGGTGGCGTAGCGCTGATTGACGTTGACCTTGACCGTGGGCCCGCCGTTGGGCAGCGGACAGTGGCCCGGATCGTGCCGCTCCGCGTAGTTGGGGTGCACCGCGTGCGTCATGTCGGCGGAGACGCAGAAGGAGCCGAACAGGGCGCGGGACCAGTCCTCGGCGCTGCCGCCACGCGCGGTGACCGAACGGCCGAGGACCCGTTCCAGCAGGGGCCCCTGCGCCCCCGTCTCCGAACCGCTGCCGACCTCCTCGTGGTCGAAGGCCGCCAGGACGGGGATGCACGAGGGCTCCTCGGCCCCGGTCGCCGCACCCACCAGGGCCGTGACGCCCGCGTGCACCGACACCAGGTTGTCCAGCCGGGAGGCCACCACGAACTCCCGGTCCGCGCCCAGGTATCCGGGCGGCTGGGTGTCATGGAGCATCAGGTCCCAGCCGAGGACGTCGTCCCGGTCCACCTCCGCCGCCGCCGCGACCCGGCGCAGCAGCGCACCCTCCTCGGGGGCCCCGAGGGCCCAGAGCGGGGTGAGATGGCGCTGCCGGTCGAGCGCGAGCCCGTCGTTGACCGTATGGTCCAGATGGATGGCCAACTGGGGCACCCGCGCCAGCGGTTCGTCGATCCGGACGAGCCGGGACCCGACGCCGCCGTCGGGGCCGCGCAGCGTCAGCCGCCCGGAGATGCCCAGATCCCGGTCGAGCCAGGTGTTCAGCGGCACGCCTCCGTAGACCTCCACGGCGATCTGGCGCCAGCCCGCCGACCCGGTGTCGGGGACGGGCTTGACCCGCAGGTTCGGTGAGTCGGTGTGGGCACCGACGATCCGGAAGGGGGTGTGGGCGGGTGCGTCCTCGGGGACGTACCAGGCCATCAGGGCGCCGCCCCGGGCGACGAAGGCGCCGCCGGTCGCGCCCGTCCAGTCCTCCGTGCCGTGGAGTTCACGGAAGCCGGCCTTCTCAAGACGCTGGGCGGCGCTCGCCACCGCGTGGTAGGGGGATGGGCTGTCCCTGATGAAGGACAGCAGGTCGTCGGCGTGGCTGCGACGGGGGAGCGGCGACATACGGTGTCCGCCTTTCCGGTGTTCGACGGTGAGGGTGGGGGTGAGAGGCGAGAGGGACGAACCCGCGCCGGGCCGCTCGGCGCGGCAGGCGTTCGGGGGGCGTGGGGGTGTGGGGGGTGGTGGTCGGCTCCCGGGCCTCCAGGTGCGGGTCCCGGTGCCCCGGGACGGTTTCCTGATTCCTTGGGTCGGCGGAGCGCGTCAGGAACGTCCGACAACCCACCGCGGCGGCCCGGCACGGCGCAAGTCCGCGGCCCGGCCCGCTGCGCGAAAGCGGTGGTGCCGCTCCGGCCCGCCCGGACCCGGGCGCGAGGCGGTCGAAGGCATGCGCGAGCGGAGACGGTGGTGCGGCCGACCCGCGCCGGACACGCGTCCGGGGAGACGTTCCGCAGGGCCCGGACGCGCGGCATCCGGCTCCCCGACACCGTCCGTGCCCGCCGCCACTGGCTCGCGGACCTCGCGGGAGCCCGCGCCCCGTACCGCACGCGGCGGCCGAGGCCCCGGTGACGGCCGCGCGTCCCCGGTCCGCACGCCTGCGCGGGGCCGCGCGGCCGGCCTCCCGGTGATCGTCCCAAGATTGGCTGAATACAGTCGTACGCGAAGCCTCACCGCACCTGCCCGCCGCGATCGGCGCCGGAGCGCGGAGCGGGGACACGATCCCCGCTCCGCGGCCCCGCCACCCTGATCAGGAACACGACGGCGACCACGAGGGCCCCCCCGTGCGACCAGGCGACGACGGTCAGCGGGCTGTGGCTGTCGAGCGCCGCCGCGACGAGGATCATGCCGACGCCGAACCCGAGGTTCTCGACGGTCGCGGAGAGTCCGAACGCATGACCGCGCAGATCCGCGGGGAGCGTCTGCAGATGCGAGGTGTACGAGACCTCGGTGAGTCCGTCGGCCGCCCCCGCGACCAGTGCGATCGCAGCGGTCGCCGCGTACGGGAACCCGGCGAACGCCAGGATGAACGCCCCGGACATCAGACATGTGCCGTACCCGAAACCCGGTGCCCCCACCGACCGCCCGGTGCGTGCCGCGTACCACTGGACCAGCTGCTGGGCGACGACGTTCCCCAGCGCCCACAGACTCCAGAACGCGCTGACGAACACGGCCGGGCGCGAGGCGTCGAGCCCGGCGGAGTAGACCGGCAGCGCGGCGTTGTGGGAGGACGAACCGAAGGCGTCCACACCGCGCAGCACCACCATCAGACCGAGGCCGGGTGCGACGGCGGACCGGAGGAACGCCCCCGGCAACCGCCGCCGCCCGGCCCCGGCCCCCCTCTTCCCCTCCCGCGTACGCCCGCCGGAATCCCCCTCCGAATCCGGCCGGGCGTCCTTCCCTCCGCCGCCCGCGATCGGCAGCAGAGCCACCGTCACGGCACAGACCACGAAGGTGGCCATGTCCACCACGAACGCCGCGGTGTAGCCGACCAGCGAGACCACCACTCCCGCCGAAGCGAACCCCGCCACCATGGCCAGCGAACGCCCCGTGATGGAAAGGGAGTTCGCCCAGGACCGGCGGTCGTAGCCGACCATCTCGGGAATGGAACTGCGCAGGGACACCATGAAAAGCGTTCCGCAGGCGCCGACCACCACGGAAACGGCCATCAGCGCCGCCGTGCGCATCCCATCCGGCGCGAGGACCAGCGACAGCATGACCGCCGCCTGCGCCACATTCGTCCACAGCATGACGCTCTTGGCCGTGAATCGGGCGAGGAGAACACCGGCCGCGAGTCCGGCGACGAATCCGGACCCCAGACGCACGGCCATGAACAGGCCCATCGCGAGCGCCCTGCCCGTCGTCTCGTAGACGAACAGATTGAGCGCCACCATGTTCAGGAAGGTGCCGTACGAGGAGAGCGAGTAACCGGCGACGAGGACTCGATACCGGCGCTCGCCGCCTGCCGCGCCGGCCGGATCGATGTCCGGATCGATGTCCGGCACGCGGTCCGGCCGGTCGTTCCCGTGCTCGATGTCGTGCGTCACCGGCCCATCGTCACCGAGCGGCCGTGCTCGCCCAGGGCCTCCGGATTGCACGAATGTAATCTGCATGGTTGTGAAGGACGATCATTCCCGCCCACGGGTGTGTGATTGCCGCGAATCGTCATCGGATCGCGTCTGCGACACGGCCCTCACGGCCTATCGGCGCGCGCTCACGGAGGGAAGCCTTCCGGCGGGCGACGTGGCCCGCTGTCTGAGAGCCTGTCGGGCGGCCTCTGATCGGGCGGCCACGCCCTGGCACGCACTCCCCCAAGGCCTTGAGGGCCAGGGGGGACCCCCTCCCGCGTTGCCGAGATGTCCTAGTAGCTCCATCCCCGAGCTCTCAGCTTCGTTCGAGCAGGGGAGACCCCATTCGAGGCCATCCCGGCGCCTTGGAATCGCACGCACCAGACCGCGTCCGCTGTCCGATCGAAGGCCGCCCGACAGGCTCTGAGCCGCCTTCATCTGATGGTGGAGGACCGCGACTCACCCGGGTACCTGATTCCCGTACCGCCCGAGACCGCCTCGTTCGACGCGCTCGGGCCCATCGAGGAGACGATCGCCCAGCAGCGTCGCACGCTCCGTTCGGCCCGCGCCGCGCTGGCCGTCTTCGAGGGCCTGTACGCCGATGTGCACCGGCTCGAACAGCCCGCGCTCACCCGGCTCTCCGGCGCGGCCGTCATCGGCAAGGCGATCGACGCCGGCGTCGCCGGCTGCCGCGAGGAGGTCCGCACCGCCCAGCCCGGCGGCGGCTGTCCCGCGCATACGCTTGAGGCGGCGTTGCGCCGGGACCTGAGCAAGCTGCGCAGGGGCATCCGGCAGCGGACGATCTATCAGCACACCGTCCGCTCGGACCGTACGACGCTCGCCTACATCGAGCGGGTGACCACCGAGGGCGCCGAGGTCGGAACGCTCGCCGAGGTCGTCGACCGGATCATCGTCTTCGACCGGAACCTCGCGTTCGTCCCGTACTCCGACGAGCCGCACAGCGCTCTGCGCATCCAGCACCCGTCCCTGGTCCGCTTCCTGGTCCGGCACTTCGACGAAGCCTGGGCCCGCTCGGTCCCGGTGCGACCGGAACGCGTACCGCTGCGCACCCCCGTCGTCACCTCCGACCTGCAACGCACCATCCTGCAGGCGGTCGTGGGCGGCGAGACGGACGAGTCGATCGCCCGCCGGATCGGCATGAGCCGCCGCTCCGTCGCGGAGCACGTGCGCAGGGTCTCCGAGCAGCTCGGCAGCAACAGCCGCGCCCAACTCGGTTATCTGATCGCGACGTCGGGCCTGCTGGAGCAGTGAGAAGCGCCCACGGGGGCGCCCAGCCGTGATCCATCCGGCCCGGCGTCCCCGGCGGGACGCCGGCTCCGTTCGCCTCGCGCACGTCGTCCGCGTCCCGTGGTCCCGTACGTCTCAACGCATCAGGCGAGACCCGGACCCCGCACCGGAATGCTGGTGAACGTCGGCGCCGGGGCGGGCTCGGTGAAGAAGTCGTTGCCCTTGTCGTCGACGACGACGAACGCGGGGAAGTCCTCGACCTCGATCTTCCACACCGCTTCCATGCCGAGCTCCTCGTACTCGACGACCTCGACCTTCTTGATGCAGTCCTGCGCGAGGCGCGCCGCCGGGCCGCCGATCGAGCCCAGGTAGAAACCGCCGTGGGCGTCGCACGCGTCGGTGACCTGCTTGGACCGGTTGCCCTTGGCGAGCATCACCTTGGAGCCGCCCGCCGCCTGGAACTGCGCGACGTAGCTGTCCATCCGCCCCGCCGTCGTCGGACCGAAGGAGCCGGAGGCGTAGCCCTCGGGCGTCTTCGCCGGGCCCGCGTAGTAGACCGGGTGGTCCTTCAGGTACTGAGGCATCTCCTCGCCCGCGTCCAGCCGCTCCTTGATCTTGGCGTGCGCGATGTCGCGGGCCACGACCAGCGGGCCGGTCAGCGAGAGCCTGGTCTTGACCGGGTACTTGGTCAGCTCGGCGAGGATGTCGTCCATCGGCCGGTTCAGGTCGATCTCGACGACGTCGCCCGCCTCGTCGAGGTGCTCGTCGGTGGTGTCGGGCAGGAAGCGGGCCGGGTCCTTCTCCAACTGCTCCAGGAAGACGCCCTCGGCGGTGATCTTCGCGGTGGCCTGGCGGTCCGCCGAGCAGGACACGGCGATCGCGACGGGGAGCGAGGCGCCGTGGCGCGGGAGGCGGACGACCCGCACGTCGTGGCAGAAGTACTTGCCGCCGAACTGGGCACCGATGCCGATCTTCTGCGTCAGCTCGAAGACCTTCTCCTCCAGCTCCTTGTCCCGGAAGCCGTGACCGGTGGGGGAGCCCTCGGCGGGCAGCTCGTCCAGGTAGTGCGCGGAGGCGTACTTCGCCGTCTTCAGGGCGAACTCGGCCGACGTACCGCCGACGACGATCGCCAGGTGGTACGGCGGGCAGGCGGCCGTACCCAGCGAACGGATCTTCTCCTCCAGGAACTTCATCATGGAGGCCTCGTTCAGCACGGCCTTCGTCTCCTGGAAGAGGAACGACTTGTTGGCCGAGCCGCCGCCCTTCGCCATGAAGAGGAATTTGTACGCGCCGCCGTCGGTGGCGTACAGCTCGACCTGGGCCGGCAGATTCGAGCCGGTGTTCTTCTCCTCCCACATGGTGAGCGGAGCCATCTGCGAATAGCGCAGGTTGAGCTTGGTGTACGCGTCGAAGATGCCGTGCGACAGGGCCTCCTCGTCACCGCCCTCGGTGAGTACGTTCTGCCCGCGCTTGCCCATGACGATCGCGGTGCCCGTGTCCTGGCACATCGGCAGGACGCCCGCGGCGGCGATGTTCGCGTTCTTCAGCAGGTCGAGCGCGACGAACTTGTCGTTGGACGACGCCTCGGGGTCGTCCACGATCCGCCGCAGCTGCGCCAGGTGGGCGGGGCGCAGGTAGTGCGAGATGTCGTGCATGGCCTCGGCGGCCAGGGTGCGCAGCGCCTCCGGGGCGACCTTGAGGAACGTACGACCGTCGGCCTCGAAGGTGGAGACACCCTCGGAGGTCACCAGACGATACGGCGTGGTGTCCTCTCCCAGAGGGAGCAGATCGGAGTACGCAAACTCAGGCATTACGGCCATTCCTCACTCGGCAGACGGCGGCTGGCCTCCCTTGGGCAGCGCACCCACCAGGGTAGAACCCCGAGCGGAGGCCGAAGCTGTGAGGTAGGGCTCAGTTCGGCATCCGCCCGGACGCGGGCGACACGGCGGAGGCGGGGCGGGGGCTAGTCGCGATCTATCGCGTTTGGGTACGCTGGGCCGGTGGACCTCGAAAAGCACCCTCAGCAGCCCTCCGTGGCCCCGGCGGAGCCGGCCGGTATCCGTGCCTCCGACGCGGACCGCGACCGGATCGCGGACATCCTGCGCGAGGCCCTGGCCGAGGGCCGGCTCACCGCCGAGGAACACGGCGAGCGGGTCGACGCGGTCTACCGCGCCAAGACGGTCGGCGAACTCGAACCGCTGGTACGGGATCTGCCCGCCCCCCCAGGCGCCTCCCGCTCGGCCGCCATGCCCGGCGCCCACGGCGCGGAGGGCCCGGCGGGGCCCGCCGAGAACCTGGTGGCGATCTTCAGCAGCTCCACCCGCAAGGGCCGTTGGCGGGTCGGTGGCCGTACCAACGCCTTCGCGCTCTTCGGCAGTGTGGAGATCGATCTGACCGAGGCGCTTTTCGGTCAGAGGCTCACGGTGATCAATGCGACCGCCATCTTCGGAAGTGTCGAGATCAAGGTCCCGGAGAACATCTCGCTGCGCGGCAGCGGCACGGGTGTCTTCGGCAATTTCGAAGTCGCCACACTGGAATCCGCGGATCCCGAGGCGCCCGTGGTCGTCGTCAACGGATATTCGGTGTTCGGCAGCGTCGAAGCGAAGCCCAAGCGGGGGAAGTTCATCGCGGATCTCCAGGACCGGCTGCGCAAATACCTCGGCTGAGGGGCTCGGTCCGCCCTCCTTCACACACTTCCGAGCCGCTCCGAACCGTTTCGGACTTCTCCGGACTTCTCCGAATCCTTTCGGTCTCCGCCGAAGTCCGTCGAAGTCCGCGTAAGCCCTTCGAAGTCCTTCGAAATCAAGCCAAATTCCTGACCGGACGCAATTTCGCACCCTGGAGCCGGGTGCCACGCAGTGCATAGGCGCACGCGCAGCGGGTAGGGAGTGCTGCATCGTCTCTCGCTCGCGAAGCCGTCCGTCGTCAGGAGTAGACCGTGCTGCAACTGCCGCATCAGCCCCTGCAGGTCGCCGCCGTCCCTCCCCGGCGCACCCCCGCTCGGGAGGACCGGACCGGTCCCTGGCACTCGGAGGCGGTGTGCCGCCGGGACGAAGCCGGGCTGTTCTTCGCCCCGTCGAAGGAGCCGACTGCTGCCAGACTCGCGCGCGAGGAGTCCGCGAAGCGGGTCTGCGCGCGCTGTCCGGTGATGGTCGAATGCCAGGAACACGCCCTTATACAGCCGGAGCCGTACGGGGTGTGGGGCGGCCTCACCGCCGCCGAACGCCGTGTGGTGCTCGCTCGTCGCAGACGTCGCGAGATGGAGCTCAAGGCATCCTCCGCGTCCTCCGGCGTCACGGGCCGCGTCGCCGCGGCGGGCTGACCGGCCGGGTGCCGGGCCGCGCGGGCGCGTGTCCGCCCGTGCCCGTACACCCGAAGAGGCGCCCCCACCGCACACGGGGGCGCCTCTTCGCGTTCTCGGGGGATCCGCGTCGCGGATCCGTCTCCCGGGCCGGATCCGCCTCCAGGGGTCGGACCGGCCTTCCGGGACCGGGTCTACTTCGCGCGGTCGAAGTCGATGGCGCTGTAGGCGCGCAGCTTCGACAGCCGGTGCGTCGAGTCGATCTTCCGGATGGTGCCGGACTTGGACCGCATGACGATCGACTCGGTGGTCGCCGTCTCCGCGCGGTACCGCACGCCGCGCATCAGCTCGCCGTCGGTGATGCCGGTCGCGACGAAGAAGACGTTGTCGCCGCTGACCAGGTCGTCGGTGGACAGCACCCGGTCCAGGTCGTGCCCGGCGTCCAGCGCGCGCTGCCGCTCGGCCTCGTCCTTCGGCCAGAGCTTGCCCTGGATGACACCGCCGAGGCACTTTATGGCGCAGGCCGAGATGATGCCTTCGGGGGTGCCGCCGATGCCCATGAGCAGGTCGACGCCGGTGCCCTCGCGGGCGGCCATGATCGAGCCCGCGACATCGCCGTCGGAGATGAACTTGATCCGGGCGCCGGTCTCCCGGATCTCCTTGACGATGCCGTCGTGGCGGGGGCGGTCCAGGACGACGACGGTGACGTCCTCGGGGGCGGAGTTCTTCGCCTTCGCGACGCGGCGGATGTTCACCGAGACGGGCGCGTTGATGTCGACGAAGTCGGCGGCCTCGGGTCCGGTGACCAGCTTGTCCATGTAGAAGACCGCGGACGGGTCGAACATGGCGCCGCGGTCGGCGGCGGCCAGGACGGCGATCGCGTTCGGCATGCCCTTGGCGTTCAGGGTCGTACCGTCGATCGGGTCCACAGCGATGTCGACCTCGGGACCGGTGCCGTCACCGACGCGCTCGCCGTTGAACAGCATGGGGGCTTCGTCCTTCTCGCCCTCGCCGATGACGACGACGCCGTTCATCGAGACGGTCGAGACGAGGGTCCGCATGGCCTTCACGGCGGCACCGTCGGCGCCGATCTTGTCGCCGCGGCCCACCCAGCGTCCTGCTGCCATGGCGGCGGCCTCGGTGACCCGGACCAACTCCAGGGCCAGGTTGCGGTCGGGGGCCTCGGGGGAGACCTCCAGCTGAGACGGCAGATGATGCTCGGACATCGGAGCGCACCTTTCTGTACGACGACGACCGGAAGAGGGTGCTGTGACTCTATCGTCAGGTCGACAAAATGAGCAGACCGGGTCACTTATGAGCGGTTGCCCCCGGCTCGGGCCCACTGGGCCTAATGCGACCATGGACCCGTGGCTAGCAAGCGAGGCAAGCAGACGGTGCGGGACATGTTCCTGTCGATGGTGGTCATCTCCGCCGCGGCAGGCGTTGTTTACATCTTCGTCCCGCACGACGAGAACGCCAACCCGGTCAAGCCGGTCGACTACCGGGTGGAGCTGCTGACGGCGCGGCGCGCGGCGCCGTATCCGGTGGCCGCGCCGGACGGTCTGGCCAAGGAGTGGAAGCCGACCTCGGTCAGTTACGACCGCAAGGCCGGCAACAGCTGGCACCTGGGCTTTCTCGACCCGGAGGGCAAGTACGTCGCGGTGGAACAGTCCACCTCCCCGGCGAAGAAGTACGTGACCGAGGTCAGCCAGGACGCCAAGGACACCGGACGTACGCAGCAGGTCGCGGGCGAGACCTGGCAGCACTGGAAGGGCGAGAAGTACGACGCCCTCGTGCGCCACGACAAGGGCGCGACCACGGTGGTCACGGGTTCCGCGTCGCCTGAGCGGCTGGCGGAGATGGCTGCCGCGCTCAAGTCGTCCTGACGGCTCGACGCCCCGATGCCCCGATGGCCGTGCACGGGGCCGCACGCCCCGTGCACGGCGTACGGAGAAGGCCCTGGAGCCGTATCAGGTGCTCCAGGGCCTTCTCCGTACGCGCGGCGGCCATCAGACGGTCTTGACGACCTCGTCGTAGGTGAGGCGCGGCAGACGCGGGAACCAGGCGTCCTCGCCCGGCTTGCCGATGTTGACGACCATCAGCAGGCTGTGGTCGCCGTCCAGGAACTCCTTCTCGATACCCGCGGCGTCGAAGCCGGTCATCGGGCCCGCGGCCAGGCCGGCGGCGCGGACGCCGATGATGAAGTACGCGGCCTGCAGGGCGCCGTTGAGGGCGGCGGCCGACTCGCGGACCGGGCGCTCGGAGAAGAACGCGTCCTTGGCCTGCGGGAAGTGCGGGAGCAGGGCCGGGAGCTCCTCGTGGAACTCGTTGTCGGTGGCCAGGATGGCGACCAGCGGGGCGGTGGAGGTCTTCGGCTGGTTGCCCTCGGCCATGTGCTTCACGAGGCGCGCGCGGGCGTCGTCGGAGCGGACCAGGACGACGCGCAGCGGCGACTGGTTGAACGCGGTGGGGCCGTACTTGACCAGGTCGTAGATCGCCTGGACCTGCTCCTCGGTCACCGGCTCGTCGGTGAAGGTGTTGGCGGTGCGGGCCTCACGGAAGAGGAGGTCCTGGGCGGCGGGGTCAAGAGCGAGGGACATCGTGCGTATTACCTTCCGGACGTACACGTGGATCAAGCAACGACGGCCACCGTACGGGAGAGGTAGGTTAAGTTTCAACTAAAACCGGAACGGAGTGACCCGTTACACAGCACGGGTCTCTTGCGCCGCCGCCGTCCGCTCGGTGCCGCCGACGGCCTTCCGGTGCGACGCCCGCCGGGGAGACGGCCGCCGTGTCCCTCGCACCCGGCCGGGCGGTCTCAGCCGTTGCCGGCTGCCGTGGCGGTCTCCTCGGCGTCGGCCGGCCCCGCCAGGGCCGCGTCCAGCCGGGCGCGCGCGCCCTCCAGCCAGTGCCGGCACACCTTCGCCAGCTCCTCGCCCCGCTCCCACAGCGCGAGGGACTCCTCCAGCGTCGTACCGCCCGCCTCCAGGCGGCGCACCACCTCGATCAGCTCGTCACGGGCCTGCTCGTATCCGAGCGTGCCCGCGGCAGCCGCCGTGGTCCCGTCGTCCGTCATGCGCTCCACCCTACGTTCCGGCTCGCCAGGAGCCTTCGACCTCGTCCGTCATCGCCTTCGGGCCCGCCTCTCGAACCCGTCCGGTGCCCGCGCGCCGAGCAGCCGCCGGCCGGCGTGCTCGTACCGCGTCCGCGCTCACTCACCGGCCACCCGCACCGCGAACTCGCCACCCGAGACCCGCGCACGGAGCACATTGCCCGCCGCCCCCGCGTCCGCGGGGGCCCGCACCACATGGCCGTCGGGCCGCTGCAGCACCGCGTATCCGCGCTCCAGCGTCGCGGCGGGCGACAGCGCGACCACTCGCGCCCGGGTGTGGGCGAGCTCCGAGTCCGCCCGGTCCAGCAGATGCCCCAGCACCCGCCTGCCCCGCCCGATCTGGGCATCGATCTCTGACGCCCGCTCGTCCACCATCCGCTGGGGACGCTCCATCGCCGGGCGGCCCAGCGCATGCGCCAGCCCCCGCTCCTCCCGGTCCAGCAGCCCCCGGACGGTCCGCAGCGCACGGTCCCGCAGCTGCTGCACCCGGTCCAGCTCCTCGCCGACATCGGGCACGACCTTCTTCGCCGCGTCCGTCGGCGTGGAGGCGCGCAGATCCGCGACCAGGTCGAGCAGCGGGGAGTCGGGCTCATGACCGATCGCCGACACCACCGGCGTACGGCACGCGGCGACCGTCCGGATCAGCTGCTCGTCCGAGAACGGCAGCAGGTCCTCCACGCTGCCGCCACCCCGCGCCACGACGATCACGTCGACGTCCGGCAGGTCGTCCAGCTCCTTCACGGCCTGGACCACCTGATTGACCGCGTGCACCCCCTGCACCGCCGTGTTGCGCACCTCGAAACGCACCGCGGGCCACCGCCGCCGCGCGTTCTCCAGGACGTCGCGCTCGGCCGCCGAGGCCCGTCCGCAGACCAGCCCGATCAGCTGCGGCAGGAACGGAAGGGGCTTCTTCCGGTCGAGCGCGAAGAGCCCCTCCGAGGCCAGCGACTTCTTCAGCTGCTCAAGGCGGACCAGCAGCTCGCCGATGCCGACCGGCCGTATCTCCGTGGCCCGCAGGGACAGCTGGCCGCGGGGCGCGTACCACTCGGGCTTGGCGAGGAGGACGACCCGCGCCCCCTCCGTCACCACGTCCGCGACCCGCTCGAAGACCTGGCGGAAGCACGTCACGCTCACCGAGATGTCCTGCGACGGGTCGCGCAGCGTCAGAAACACCACGCCGGCCCCGGGCCGCCGCGACAGCTGGGTGATCTGCCCCTCGACCCAGACCGCCCCGAGCCGGTCGATCCACCCCCCGATGAGCCGCGACACATCACCGACGGGCAGCGGAGCTTCCGCGGACGTTTGGAGAGCCATGCGAGCGAGCGTAACCGCCGCCACCGACAATCAGCCGCCCACGCCGACGGCCACGTGCTGTCGGCGCAACACCGGCCCCTCAGGCCGTGCGGCGCCCCCGCTGCAACGCCAGTACCACCAGCCCCACGGCCAGCCAGCACGCCCCCACCACCTGCGCGCTCGCGGTCGCCTCCACGATCACCGCGATCAGCACCCCCGCACCCACCACCGGCACCAGCAGATGCCGCCACCAGCTCGGCGGGCCCTCCATCCGGCGGACGGTGAACCAGCCGACCACCGACGCGTGCAGCAGCACGAACGCCGTCAGCGCTCCGATGTCGACCACCGAGACCAGACGGTCGAGGCCGTCGGCGCGCCGGGCCGCCCACACCGCCGCCACCAGCGTCACCGTCGCGGCCAGCAGGATCGCGACCCGCGGTACCCCGGACCGCGCATCGACCTTGGACAGCAGCGAGGGCAGCCGCCGCTCCCTGGCCATCGCGAACAGCAGCCGCCCCGCGGCCGCCTGCCCGGCCAGCGCGGCGAACGCCGCCCCGATCGCCTTGCTGACCGCCACCAGGTCGTGCAGCCAGGTCCCGACCGAGGAGTCCACCGTGTCGTAGAACGCCGAGCCCTGCGCGGCCGGATCGGAGGCCAGCTCCGCCGACGTCATCGGCTCCAGCAGCGCCGCCAGATATCCCTGCGCCACGAACAGGACGCCCGCGAGCACCAGGCAGAACAGCACCGCCCGCGCGACCTTGTCCGAGCCCCCTGTCACCTCCTCCGCGAACGAGGCGATCGCGTCGAAGCCCAGATACGACAGCACGGCCACCGACACCGCCCCCAGCACCGCCGACGCGGAGAAGCCGGAATCACCGGTGAACGGGGTCAGCCAGCCGCGCTGCGCCCCGCCCCGTAGGAGCACCGCCACCGCCGACACCAGGAACACCAGCAGCACCATGATCTCCATCGCGAGCACCGCGAAACCGATCCGGGCGGCGGCCCGTACACCCCAGAGGTTGAGCAGTGTGGTGACGACGACCGCGAGCGCCGTCCACACCCACCGCGACACCGAGGGCACGAGCGCGTTCAGCGCGATCCCGGAGAAGAGATAGGCGACGGCGGGGATCAGGAGGTAGTCGAGCATCGCCATCCACCCGGCGACGAACCCCGGCCCCTCCCCGAGCCCCTTGCGCGCGTACGCGAAGACCGAGCCCGCCAGCGGGGCCACGCGCACCATCTGGGCGTAACTGAAGGCCGTGAACGCCATCACGACGGTCGCCGCGACATAGACCAGTGCGACCGCGCCGCCCGATTTCGCGTCGAGTGTGCCGAAGACACCGACGGGTGCCATCGGCGCGATGAAGAGGAGCCCGTAGACCACCAGATCGCGAAAGCCGAGCGTCCGCCGCAGTCTGCCCTTCTCCTGGTGCGCCCCGCTCGCCCCCTCGGCCTCCGTGACCCCGTTGCTGCCGCTGCCCGTCCCCGACATGAGCCCTCCGTTGAGTCGCGTGGTCATCAGTCTCGTGACCCCGCCGATCTTCCGCGCGTCCGGCGCGGCCTTACGATGGGGCGCATGACTGCTACGACACCCCGCCGCGTCCTGCTCGCCGCTCCCCGTGGCTACTGCGCGGGCGTGGACCGTGCCGTGATCGCCGTGGAGAAGGCCCTGGAGCAGTACGGCTCCCCGGTCTATGTGCGCCACGAGATCGTCCACAACAAGTACGTCGTACAGACCCTGGAGAAGAAGGGCGCGATCTTCGTCGAGGAGACGGCGGAGGTCCCCGAGGGCTCGATCGTGATGTTCTCCGCGCACGGCGTCGCGCCGACCGTGCACGCGGAGGCGGCCGAGCGGAGGCTCGCCACGATCGACGCGACCTGCCCCCTGGTCACCAAGGTCCACAAGGAGGCCGTCCGCTTCGCGCAGGAGGACTTCGACATCCTTCTGATCGGTCACGAGGGCCACGAGGAGGTCATCGGCACCTCCGGCGAGGCCCCCGAGCACATCACGCTGGTCGACGGCCCCGAGGACGTCGCGGGTGTCGAGGTGCGCGACCCGTCGAAGGTCGTCTGGCTCTCCCAGACCACCCTCTCCGTCGACGAGACGATGGAGACGGTCGGCGCGCTCAAGGAGAAGTTCCCGCTCCTGGTCTCGCCGCCCAGCGACGACATCTGCTACGCCACGCAGAACCGCCAGATCGCCGTGAAGCAGATGGGCGCGGACGCCGACCTCGTGATCGTCGTCGGCTCGAAGAACTCCTCCAACTCCGTCCGCCTGGTCGAGGTCGCCCTCGGCGCGGGTGCGAACGACGCCCATCTGGTCGACTTCGCCGAGGAGATCGACGAGGCCTGGCTGGAGGGTGTCTCCACGGTCGGTGTCACCTCGGGCGCGTCCGTTCCCGAGGTGCTGGTCGACGGCGTCCTGGCGTGGCTCTCGGAGCGCGGATTCGAGGACGTGGAGATCGTCAAGGCGGCCGAGGAGTCCATCACGTTCTCGCTGCCCAAGGAACTCCGCCGTGACCTGCGCGCCGAGGCCGCCGCACTCGCGGAGAAGTGACGGCTGCGCATTGACGGCTTCCCGTTCCGGGAAGTGAGCCGGGCCACCTGCCCGTACCGTGGATTGCATGCAGATCTTCGGCGTGGACATCGGCGGATCCGGGATCAAGGGCGCTCCCGTGGACCTGGACCGCGGAGACCTGGCGCAGGAGCGCCACAAAGTACTGACACCGCACCCGGCCACGCCCAAGGACGTGGCCGAGTGCGTGGCGGAGGTGGTCGGCCACTTCGACTGGTCCGGCCCGGTGGGCATCACCTTCCCGGGCGTCGTCACCAGCGGCTGCACCCGTACGGCGGCCAACGTCGACCGGGCCTGGATCGACACGGACGCCCGCGGACTGCTCGGCGACAGACTCGGCCTGCCCGTCACCGTCCTGAACGACGCGGACGCGGCCGGCGTCGCCGAGATGGCCTTCGGCGCGGGGCGCGGGCGCATGGGGACCGTGATCGTCCTGACGCTGGGTACGGGGATCGGCAGCGCCCTCTTCATCGACGGCAAGCTCGTCCCCAACACCGAGCTGGGCCACCTGGAGCTGAACGGCCACGACGCGGAGCAGCACGCCTCCACCAAGGCCAAGGAGGACGAGGAGCTGAGCTGGCACCACTGGGCGCACCGGGTGCAGAAGTACCTCGCCCACGTGGAGATGCTGTTCTCGCCCGAGCTCTTCATCATCGGTGGCGGAGTCAGCCGCAAGGCCGACAAGTTCCTGCCCCTGATCGAGCACGTACGGGCCGAGATGGTGCCTGCGGAGCTGCAGAACAACGCGGGCATCGTGGGCGCGGCGATGTCGGCGGCGGGCACGACGTAGGCGATGACGCCGGCGGCGCACACGGGGTGTGCGGTGGCGGTGCACACGACCGCTCCGCCCCGCCTGCTTCCTCTGTATCTTCCCTCGGTCAGCGCTGGGGGCGGCGGGGCGGCTGTGCGGCCCGCGCCGTCTGCGCGGCGAGCAGCATCTGGCGCTGCCGCTGTCGCTGCCGCATCAGCCGTACCTTCCGCACGGTCGCGATGAGCCCGGCGACGAGAGTGCCGCCGTACAACCACCCGGCGTGCACGGCGAGCGCGGTGACGAGTGCCATGGTCTGGCCCGCGAAGCCACTCGGGCCGCCGGAGATCGGGATGACCCCGACGGCGAACGCGATCGGCACGATGATCGGCGCGGTCACCAGGTCCGCGGGCCGCACCCACAGCGCGGTCAGCGCGCTGACCGGCAGGAACAGCACGCCGAACACGGCCGACGAACCGTCCAGGATCAGCCAGTCGAGGCATGCCAGTACGAACATGGTGGCGGCGGCGAAGAGCCCGGCGCCGATACCGGTCAGCCGGGGGTTGGGCAGCCTGCGCAACGCGAGCACGATGGGCGGCACCGGACGGGACCGTCCCTCCGGCGTCGTTTCCATCACCCGGTAGACGGCCGCGGCCTCGTCGATGGTGCCCTGCGGGGACAGCGGGGCCTGCCGAGACCGGCTGCGCTGCGGGGGACGTGTCCTGTGCTGCTCCACCGGGACAACGTAGGTCGCCGAGCGGGAGGAAACGGGTGCGGGACACGCGCTTTGGGTGACCTTGGGGGTGAGTTCGATGCCACACGGCCGAACGGGAACCGATTCGGCCCCCGGCCGGACCCGTGGGTGCCCGGTTGCCCCCGCCCGTAAACTGGAGAATCGGCCCACCCGGGCCGACGTCTTTTCACCCGCTCACCACTCCTCGCCTCACTTCTCACTCCTCACTCCTCAGGAAGTCGCCAACGTGTCGCTCACGATCGGAATCGTCGGCCTGCCGAATGTCGGCAAGTCGACCCTGTTCAACGCCCTGACCAAGAACGACGTGCTGGCGGCCAACTACCCGTTCGCCACGATCGAGCCGAACGTCGGCGTCGTCGGCGTCCCCGACGCGCGTCTGAACAAGCTGGCGGAGATCTTCGGCTCCCAGCGGCTGCTTCCCGCGACGGTCGACTTCGTCGACATCGCCGGTATCGTCCGGGGCGCTTCGGAGGGTGAGGGCCTGGGCAACAAGTTCCTCGCGAACATCCGTGAGTCCGACGCGATCTGCCAGGTCATCCGCGCCTTCAAGGACGAGAACGTCGTTCACGTCGACGGCAAGGTCTCGCCCAAGGACGACATCGAGACGATCAACACCGAGCTGATCCTCGCCGACCTCCAGTCCATCGAGAAGGCCGTCCCGCGCCTCACGAAGGAGTCCCGTCTCCAGAAGGAGAAGGTCGCGGTCCTCGCCGCGGTCGAGGAGGCCCAGAAGATCCTGGAGTCCGGCCAGACCCTCTTCGCCGCCGGCATCACCGCGGGCACGGAGAAGGGCAAGCTCCTCCACGAGCTGCACCTCCTCACCACCAAGCCCTTCCTCTACGTCTTCAACGTGGACGAGGACGAGCTGGTCGACGAGGACTTCAAGAACGAGCAGCGCGCCCTGGTCGCCCCCGCCGAGGCCATCTTCCTCAACGCCAAGATCGAGTCCGAGCTGATCGAGCTCGACGACGACGAGGCCCTGGAACTCCTCCAGTCCATGGGCCAGGAGGAGCCCGGCCTCGCCACCCTCGGCCGCGTCGGCTTCGACACCCTGGGCCTGCAGACCTACCTCACGGCAGGTCCGAAGGAAGCCCGCGCCTGGACGATCAAGAAGGGCGCCACGGCCCCCGAGGCGGCCGGTGTGATCCACACCGACTTCCAGAAGGGCTTCATCAAGGCGGAGATCGTCTCCTACGAGGACCTGCTCGAAACGGGCTCGGTCGCCGAGGCCCGCGCCAAGGGCAAGGCGCGCATGGAGGGCAAGGACTATGTGATGCAGGACGGGGACGTGGTGGAGTTCCGCTTCAACGTCTGATTGGACGTGAATAACGGCCTGACCTGTGAGAAGACAGGTCAGGCCGTTGTGCTGTCCGCAGCAGTCCGCAGAACCTGAAACGGCTACGTGTCGTAGACCGTGGAGCGGTGCCCGACGTCTATGACCCACACCACTAGTGTCCTGCGCCAGGAATTCGATCAAGATATGCGGCGAGGCGTTCGAGGATCTCGTCGGCGCTCTTCGTCCAGGCGAAGGGGCGGGGGTTC